>JANXTN010000267.1 GCA_025352435.1 Ferruginibacter sp.
ATAATTCCCCTAAATTTGCACCTCATTTGCGGATATGGCGAAATTGGCAGACGCACTAGACTTAGGATCTAGCGCCGCAAGGCATGTAGGTTCGACCCCTATTATCCGCACATATTAACTTCCTTCCGCACAATCGGAAGGATTTTTTTTACTATCCCGCCAAAGGCGGAACAAAAAACAATAACAAAATGGCTACAGTAGAAAGAGAAAACATTGCTCTATTAAATGACAAGCTTACCGTAAAACTTAATAAGGAAGATTACCTGCCTGCCTTTGAAAAAAAGCTGAAGGAATACAGCAAAACTGCTAACATTCCTGGCTTTCGTAAAGGAATGGTACCTGCAGGAATGATCAAAAAAATGTATGGTGCAGGGTTGTTTCAAGATGAGGTATTGCGCACCATTGAAAAAGAATTGTATACATATTTAGATAAAGAAAGACCGGATATTTTTGCTCAGCCTTTACCGCTGGAAAATGAGTTGCAAAAGCTGGACATGAACAGTCCCGGTGATTTTGATTTTGCTTTTGAAATAGGATTGAAGCCTGCATTTACATTAAGTGATGTGAGCAAGGCGAAGTTTACCCGCCACTCCGTTGAAGTAAATGATGATATGGTTACGGAAGAGATCACCCGCATGCAATTGAAGGCGGGTAAAATGCAGGAAAAAGAAGCTATAGATTCGGAAGAAGATGTGGTGAATGTATTGTTTACAGAGTCTGACGAGAACAGCATTGAAATAGAAAACGGAATTGTAAAAGAGAACTCAGTTATTGTAAAATATTTTAACCCAAAAATGCAAAAGCAATTGATGGGTAAAAAAGTAGGTGATAGTTTTGTATTTCAACTGGAGAGCACTCTTGAAGGCGATAAGTTGGAAATGATGTTGCAGGACCTTGGTTTTGAAAAGAATGATACAGAAGCTGCTAAAAAATATTTTAAGCTTGAAATAAAAACGATAGGGCTTGTAGAAAAGAGAGAAATGAATGAGGAGTTTTTTAACGAAGTTTATCCTGGTAAAGAAATTAAAACTGAAGATGCATTAAGAACTGCATTAAAAGAAGAGATACAAAAATACTGGAAGGCACAATCCCGCAACCAACTACACGACCAGCTTTACCACAATTTGCTGGAGCAAACGAAGATGGAATTTCCAAGAGAGTTTCTTACCCGTTGGTTAAAAACCGGTGGTGATAAGCAAAGAACACAGGAAGAAGCGGAAGCGGAATATCCAACCTTTGAAAACCAGTTGAAATGGACTTTGATAAGCGATACCATCATCAAAGAAAATAAATTGGATGTAAATGAAGAAGAACTGCGTGCAAGCTTGAAAGAAGAAGTGAGCCGTTACTTTGGCAACATGAATATGGGTGAAGATATGAGCTGGTTAGAAAGCTATATTGACCGTATGATGAAAGACGAGAAGCAGATAGATGCTACTTATCGCAGACTGGTTACAGAAAAATTATTTGGTTGGGCTGAAGCGCAGGCAAAGCCTACTGAGAAGAAAGTTACTTCTGAAGAATTGATTGCTATGCAGCACAATCATCAGCATTAAAATTCAAATTTATAGTAGGACCCCCTTGTGAAAATAAGGGGATTTTTTTGTGGGTACAATAATCTTTGGTGGATAGACTAAAGTTTTGTTAACGCAGTAACTTTTAGAAAGCAGTAACGTTTGAAATATATAATCAGATTTACATTTGGTAAAACAAAAACTAATAATCATGAAAACATTACTACTTGTGCTTTTCATTTTAGCAGGCGATTACGCTGCCTCTGCACAGGAACTTGCACCTGATCAAAATCCTAATTACAAAGTAAGTATGGAGAAATATCAAGGATTGCAAAGCAATCTACAAACTACCATGAATACCACTGTGCTGCAAACGTACAAGGCCTTTGACTGGTACACTGCGAAGCAAGAGAGAAAAGCCGAAAGAAGAGCAGACAGAAGAGAGAACAGACTTTTTAATCATTATAACCAACGCTATTACGATCCGTATAATTATAACGGCAGAAGCAATTACGGCAGACAATATCAATACCGCAATTACAACGGATGGAGATGGTAATCATTTTTAAGCATGTATTCTTTTACATTTAAAACCAACAATTATGAAATCAATCTTTACAATATTTACCCTTGCTTTATTTTTAGGACTAGCATCTTGCAGTCACAAAGTTTCCCGAATAGACCCCGCAGAAACGCCGGATATAAATGGTAGCTGGAACAATACCGACAGTCGTTTAACCGCAGAAGAAATGATCAACCAATCCTTGACTGATAAATGGCTGAGCGATTATGTGCAGACAAAGGGGAAAAAACCTGTAGTTATCGTGGGTATGATCACCAACAAGAGTCATGAGCATATAGAAGCAGAAACTTTTATGAAGGATCTTGAAAAATCTTTTATTACAACTACAAAAGTAGGGCTTGTACAAAGCGGAAAAAAGAGAGAAGAAATGCGTGCTGAAAAAGCAGACCAGCAAACAAATGCGACTGCAAGTACCTTGAAAAAGTTTGGAATGGAAAAGGGTGCAGACTACATTTTGCAGGGATCTATCAACTCTATTGTGGATGCATTTAAAAGAAAGAAGACAGTTACCTACCAGATAAATCTTGAGCTTACAGACATTCAAACCAATGAAGTTGTTTGGATAGGCGATAAGAAAATAGCCAAGTACGTAAAGAATTAACTCGCTTCATCAGTCACATTTCAAAAACTTTTACTGATGAAAAATATACTTAAACGGGCATGGGCTGCATGGCTGTTTGTGCCCTTTATTTTTGGCTGCGGCAGTTATAATAAATCTATGACGACTTATTATGCAGATTTAAAAGCGCATAATTATGACAAAGCCCAGCATAGTTTAGAAAAAAACAAAGTCATAAAAAAAGATAGAAATGCCTTGCTCTATAATATGGAAATGGGCAAGTTATACTACCTAAAAAACGATGCTGCAAAAAGTAATCTGTACTTAAACCGTGCAGATGATATTTCCGAAAGTCTAAACAAATCGTTGAAAGATATGGCGGTTGGTAATTTACTAAACCCTATGCAACAGGCTTACAGGGGTGAAGATTTTGAACTGTTTATGCTGCATTATTATAAGGCTGTAAACTATGCTGCGCTTGGGCAAACAGAAGATGCAATGGTGGAAGCGAGGCGAATAACACTTGCTGCGAATGCACAAAATGATAAGTTTTCCAACAAAGAAAACCGTTACAGCAAAGATGCATTTGCATTAAACCTGCAAGGCATGGTGTACGAAATGGCAGGAGATATGAACAATGCCTTTATTTCTTACAGAAATGCAGCTGACATTTATTTAAAAGCTGACAATAACTATTATGGTGTGAAAATGCCACAACAGTTGCAGTTGGATTTATTGCGCACAGCAACTGCCATGGGCTTTACCGGCGAAGGACAGCGGTACGAAAAATTATTTAATGCAAGTTTTGTTGAAAGTACTCCATCTAAAAATGAACTGATACTTTTTTTAGAAGAAGGTGCGGCGCCGGTAAAAGAAGAAAAGAATTTTATACTTACAGCCGGTGCAAATGGCATAAACAGTTTTAATTATGTAGATGCTGATGGGCTTCATGCAAATTTTAATTTTAATGCAAACGCTTATGGCATCAACCAGGAAAAGCTCTCGTCGCTTAGAGCATTTAGACTTGCATTGCCTACATATAGATTGCAATACCAACAGCCCGTAGGCATTTCTGTAAATGCAAATGGAGCGGCGTATACGCCACAACTGGCCCAAAATTTAAACAGCATAGCAGTGAATGTTTTAAAGGAACGATTTGTAACAGAAATGGCAAATGCACTTGCAAGACAGCTTACAAAAAAACTTATTGGAAAAGGCACACAGGCTGTAGCTCAAAGCATAGCAAAAAAGAATGCGCATGCTACTACCGACAGTTCGGCTGCCGCTAGAGAAAAGCAGAAAAGAGAAAATGAACAAAGGGCAGCACGTGCCGGGGAAGTAGCAGACTTTGTTATGAATGTATTTAATACCGTTACAGAAAAAGCTGATACCCGCAACTGGCAGAGCTTACCGGCTTTTGTAAGTTATGTACGAGTGCCATTGCAGCAAGGACAAAATACCATTACGGTAAATTATAATGGCAGCCCTATCACCATTCAGGTTAAAGCGAATGGCGGTTTGCAGATGAAATCAGTAGTTGTGAATTAGCTGCGCGGTAACAGTATTTTTATTCTTTCATTTTAAATAAACACTTTATAACTTTAGCAAACCCATCTGTATTATTGCAGATGGGTTTTGTTATTCAATTAATCTAATATGCTGAAATTGATTTTTGCTCTGTTGCTTTTGATAGTTTCTTTACTGGTTTTATTTCCTGCCCCTGCTAATGTTTTATGGCTGGCTGCAGTAGCTGTTACTAATTTTCCATACATGTTGATGTTGCTTGCAGGTTTATCATTTTACTTTGGTACCCGTGCAACAAAATATCATTGGCCAATAATGCTCGTCAGCCTTGCAGCATTTGTTATCTATACATTGCCAATTGTTGCAGCATACCGGCAGAAAAAAGATGTGCCTCTTGTAATGAAGAATATTTTTCCTGTAAAGGATGAAAGTGATTTGCCCACTGTTTTCAGTTCTTTTAAAATGTTCTCTACAAATGCAAATGTGGTTTATAAAACTTTTGGTTATAAAAAAGTAGACGGAAAAGACTTAACAGCGGACTTCTATCCATCATCGTCAAAAGTGCCGTCGCCCCTTGTAATCGTTATCCATGGAGGATCTTGGCAGGGAGGTGACAGCAAACAATTACCTGAGCTGAACAGTTACCTTGCTGAAAAGGGATTTAATGTAGCAGCAATAAATTATAGACTTGCGCCGGCTTACAAGGCTCCTTCACCCGTAGAAGATACAAAGGATGTCATAAATTATTTTCTTAGCCGTTCGGCTGAGTTAAATATTGACAGCAACAACATTGTGCTGCTGGGTCGCTCTGCCGGAGCGCAGATTGCATTAAATGCAGCATACGATTTTAAATTGCCAAATATAAAAGGTGTGGTGAGTTACTACGGTCCTGCCGATATGGTGTGGGGTGGACAAATAAAAGTCAGTAAACTTGTATTAAATACCGATCTTATTTATGATAATTATTTTGGCGGAAATTATAAACAAGTGCCACAGAAATTTGTAGAAAGTTCTGGACTTGAAAGCGCTCATAAATCTTCGCCACCCACATTACTAATTCATGGAAAAATTGATCCTCTGGTATTTTATCTACACGCCGTTCATTTACAAAAGAAACTAAACGAATTAAATGTTCCCAACTTTTTTTTGGAATTACCTTTTGCCACGCATGGCTGCGACTATAGTTTGAAAGGCCCTGCAGGACAGGTTTGTACCTATGCGGTAGAAAGGTTTATAAGATCGGTTACGGGGCAATAATTTTTTTGGTAAAGATTCTTTGTATACCAAAAAACAGCATAGAACCGATCACAGCAAGTATGATGTCTATTTTGTGCATCCCAAGGATCGCCCTGTGTTGCAACATACGTTTCTCCGGTGGCAGAATCTGTAAATTCCGCTACTCCCAATTCGATTAATTCAAAAATGGTTGCAAGAGAAAGGATGATCATATTGGAGATCAAAAATAAATGCCTTTTTAATAATTTGTAATTGTAGACGAGATAATCACATAACGTATAGATCATTAAAAAGCCGAAACTAAAATGTACAATTCTGTCATAAGGATTTCGAGAAAGGTGAAACGTGATTTTTAAAAACTCTCCCAATTCATTCTGAGTGTAAGCCATCCGTGCACCATATAAAGCAATATAAGAAACAGAAAAATAAACACTAGAGATGTGTTTGAAAACACATATTTTCTGGCTTAGAATTACAATTGCACAGAACATCACCACAAGAATATTTTCCATCCACCAATCTTTTAGATCCATCGCTGAAAAGAAAAAGCAAAACCATGTTGCTAAAAATAATATGGTTAAGAAAATAAACTGGTTATTTTTGGCGTACGTCAGTCTTTGTTTATTTGATAAATTAATAGTGGCCATAAAATGCATTATTAGTGAAACAGATTTTATTTTTTAAAAAGATTATTTATATCTGCTACAATACCAATTGACCCAAAAAAATCGTTATACTCATATTGATCTATAAAAGACTGTGTTGTAGAAATGGAATGGGAACTAAAGTGGGTATATAACTTACTCAAACCAAGTTGCCAATGAAACCTAATATCATGCAGAGAATTAAATCCAAAATCATTTTCAATTATCATATCACCGTAAACGCTTTTTTTAGCAGCGAATGCAGCATATACCCCTCTTGTCAGCAAGCTGTCGTTAGTAGTAATGTTTGAAAAAGCAACGTTTGAAAGGCGATAGGCCGGCACTAAATGATAATTTTTGGATACTTTAAACCTTAGGGAAGGAGTAACTGAAAGCGTAGAATTGTTGGCAGAATAAACATATTTTGTAAATTCATTTTTTCTATAAATTCCACTGAAATTTGTTTTACCAAATACTACAGTTCCATCGATATTGAATAATATTCCCTTTGCCTTATTTAAAAATTTATAATATTCCACACCTAATACCGTTCCTTGCCTTTGGTAATTAATTTTGTATCTATAAGGATTGGATTGGTCGTTGTTAACTGCTCTATCTATTTCCCATTTTTTAAATAAATCAACTTTTATGGCAATATGATTTATGGGGCTATAAACCGTTTGTATGTCAACACCATTTGATGTCTGTCTGCCGGGTGAATTATCATTATTTTTTCGATGTTTACTTTGTGCATAATTGATCGCAGCTTTTACGTCTCCTTTCTTTTCTATTTGCAAAAGATTAGCGCTGTTAGGTGCAAATAAATATTTAGGAGTAGTTGTATAGCAGGAAGTGAGTCCTGAGATACAAAAAATTATCGGTAGGTATTTGAGCATTTTCATTTTATAAAATTAGAAAATGACAGCACTACCCTGTGTTGACTTTTGTCAATAAATTTCCCGTGTATTATTTTTTTTAGCCAACTTACTTCTTGTTCTGCTTAGTGTTTCCGGAGCTATGTTTAGAAACGAAGCAATGTATTTTTGAGGAATGTCCTTTAGATGATCTGCATAATGTTGAAGGAAAAAATTGTATTTCGCCGTTGAATCATGTTTGCGCAGCATATATAAACGTTCTTCTTGTTTAAAAAAATATTGTTCTGTTATAAGTCTGGAATGATAATTAAATTCCGGGAATTTTCTGTAAATCTCCTGCAGGTCATTAAAAGACAATTTTGCTAAAGTGCACTCAGCAAGCGTTTCAATAGATTCAGTTGCCGGCGTTTGTGTAAAAAAACTTCCCGGTGAAATTACAATGTGCCCTGCGTACATAATACGGGAAGTAATCTCTTTATCACCAATATTATGGTAGGACCTTAAAAGTCCGTCACATAGGAACCAAAGGGTCTTGCATATGTCTTTTTCGTATAGTAGTATCTTACCTTTTTTTACGTCTTCAATTTTAAAACGTTTCACTAATGCTATTTCCAATTCTTTACTTATGGGTTGAATTCCATTCAGTAATTGTATTAATGAATCTAATAAAGTCGGGTTATTCTGCAAAAGTTAGTTTTGTCTTAAAGCTACTTCATTCTTAGAAAACAAGGCACAAAAAAGCCACCATTAAGGCGGCTCTTTTATTTACAGTTTTATTTCATCTTCTCCATCGTCAAAAAACCTAAATTTTGTAAGGCTGTAATTAGAGTTAGAAACTACTTTTACTTTTTGTTTGTACTTCCAGCTCCATTTCATTCGGCGACTTGGAAAACCACATGTTAAATAGGTGTACACAATTGGATGAACTTGTATAGTAAGTGCTTTGTGTTTTTGCGAAATAAGATAATTGAGATTTTTAGCTATTTCATCTTCTAAGATAAGAGCCGAAGAAATTTTACCTGTACCGTTACAACTTGGGCAAACTTCACTCGTATTAATGTTCATTTCAGGCTTCATCCGCTGGCGTGTAACCTGCATAAGCCCAAATTTTGAAATCGCTAATACAGCATGTTTTGCTCTGTCGTGCAACATAAAACCTTCCATTTCTTCTGAAAGTCTTTTCTTGTTTTCGAGCAATTTCATGTCTATAAAATCTATTACGATAATACCGCCAAGATCTCTTAAACGCAATTGTCTTGCTATTTCCGCTGCAGCTTCCAAGTTAGTTTCAAGCGCATTTTGCTCTTGGTTATTGCCCACACTTTTATAACCACTATTCACATCTATTACGTGCAAAGCTTCCGTATGCTCAATAATAAGATACGCTCCACTTGGTAAGTTTACGGTTCTGCCAAAAGCAGCTTTTACCTGCTTTGTAATTCCATATTGGTCAAAAATTGGAAGTGTGCTATTGTAATGAGCAATTATATCTGCCTTTTGCGGAGCAATGCGTTGAATATAATTTTTTGTATCAGTAAAAATAGCTTTGTCGTTTACAATTATTTTATTAAAATCTTCGTTCAACAAATCTCTGAGCATGCTATTGGTTTTGCCCTGCTCACTCAAAATTATTTGAGGAGGTACAGCACCCTTTAGGGTTTTTTGGATCCCTTTCCATGTAGCTTCTAAACTCAATAAGTCTTCGTGTAATTCTGAAGCAGGCATTCCTTCAGCAGCCGTACGCACAATTACCCCAAGGTTAAAAGGTTTTATTGCTTCTATAATTTTCTGTAAACGCTTCCGCTCATCAGATGAATGTATTTTTCTCGAAACTGCAACAATATTTGTAAAAGGAGTTACAACCACGTATCTACCCGGTAAAGAAATTTCGCAGGTAAGTCTCGGACCTTTTTGTGCAATTGGTTCTTTTAAAATTTGAACCAATACATTCGGTTTACCACTAAGTACTTCGGTGATTTTGCCCGTTTTAATAATCTCGGGCTCTACCTTAAATTTGGCGAAATCAAATCCTTTCTCATCATGCTCGTTCATTGCTAGATGAGTGAATTTTAATAATGAACGTACGTAGGGGCTTAAATCTGTGTAGTGAAGAAAGGCATCCTTTTCAAAGCCTACATCTACAAAGGCGGCATTAAGGCCGGGAATTAATTTTTTAACTCTTCCGAGATAAATATCTCCTGCTGCAAAACTAGCATCAGCAAGCTGGTTGTGCAGTTCTACAAGAATTTTGTCTTCAAGCAGGGCAATTTCCGTTCCCTGCTCAGAAGTGTTAATAATGAGCTCTTTTGTCAATGTGTAAAAGTTTTTAAGATCTTACACGCTTAAGGCATTTATTAAACAGCATCACTTTCTAAAGTAAATTTTATGATAGCCAATATTTGTAACAAATAGTATGTACAATCGTTAGTAGGATTCAAAAAAAATTACTGAAAGGAAAATATAAACTACACTGAACAATGGCATTATTACCACTATTCAGTGTACACATAGTTTATACGGAATGCTCATTCCGCTGCCAATCATTGGAAGAATTATTTCTTTTTATGACGGTTTTTTCTTAAACGTTTTTTACGCTTGTGAGTAGCTATTTTATGACGTTTTCTCTTTTTACCACAAGGCATAATTGATCTTTTTTGTGTTTAATAAATAATTTTTAAATAAATATATTGTATTGCTACAGTTCGTTATTTTAATGATTTTATCCTCGCATCTACTTCTTCAGCATAGTGAGGATTGTTAATTAAGCGCTTGCTGATATTGTACCATTTTACAGCATTAGCTTTGTCACCTTTACCTGCATAAGCGTCAGCTAAATAAGCTACAGCTTCAGCATTCTGAGGTTGTCGGGTTACAACTTTATTCAATCTCTCAATTGACTTATCAAACTGACCGGAAACAAGACCACCAACGCCCAGCATCATTTGTGCTCTTAAATTGGTTGAATCTTTCCTTACAACTGATAATAATTGTTGTATTCCCTGCATTGTTTCCTGTGGGTTTCCACTTCGACCTTTGCCGTAAATGTAACAACTACCCAGCCCAATCTTAATATCATCGTTCTCAGGATTAAGTTTTAAAGCTCTTTCATATAGATCGATGGCCGTTGTTGTTTCCCAATTTAGTTTAGACAAATCTTTTTCTGCTCTAAGGTTCTCTAAAAATATTCGGGCTGCAAAGGTGAGGGTTTTTTCTGAATTATCCAACTTACTGGCTTCTGAAAGATAAAATGCATAGGGTTCGTAAGATTTGATGCTATCCCGCCAAAAACCGGCAAGTGCTTCATTCGCTTTTATCTTTTGAGTTGAAACGACTGATGCGCTTAGCTCTGTTTCTAATTTGGAAACTACAATGGTTTGATTTGGAGACAGTTTTGCTTTTTCCAAGGTAATAAATTGTAAAGCATTAAAAGGCTTGATGGTATTAGAATCCGATATGGAAACTGAATGGAGACTTTTATTATTTGTTGTTCTTCCAAACAAAAAAAGGGTAAAAAGTAAGATAATACCTGCTGCAATAAGAGCAAATTGTTTTTTCAAGATTCAAATTTGAGCTACGAAGTTACGCTAGTCTTCGGTTTCCGCTTCAAATTTTGGCTCAACTTTTATATCTGCATTCTTAATATCCTTCATAAATTCTTTTGCGGGTTTAAATGCAGGAATAAAATGTTCAGGAATGGCAACTGCAACATTTTTTTTGATGTTCCTACCAATTTTAGCAGCTCTTTTTTTTACGATAAAGCTGCCAAAGCCACGTACATAAAGGTTTTCGCCGGAGGCTAAAGATCCTTTTATTTCTTTAAACATGGTTTCTAAAGTAACCAGCACATCTACTTTTGGTATGCCGGTTTTGTCAGAAATTTTATTAATTAAGTCAGCTTTTCTCATTGTGGGGGTTATTATAGTATGTAATATACAAATATATATTAGATAAAACAAAATGTATATCTGCTATCAATAAGTTTTTGAAAAGTATAGTTTTGCAACACTTGTATGGAGACCCTACCAAACCAAAAAAATTTTTCCCGGAAGCTTTTAGAATGGAATAAAAACAGCAACCATCGGCAAATGCCATGGAAAGGAATTGATGATCCGTACAAAATATGGTTAAGTGAAATTATGCTCCAACAAACCAGGGTTGATCAAGGGACGGCCTACTATAATCGCTTTATAGAAAAATTTCCTACGGTAAATAGGCTTGCCTTAGCGGAGGACGATGAGGTATTTAAAATGTGGGAAGGCTTAGGGTATTACAGTCGGTGCAAAAACCTTATGAAAACCGCTAAAACAATTTCATTTGAATACGACGGGGTATTCCCTAAGAAATATGAAGAGATTTTAAAACTGAAAGGTGTAGGACCTTACACCGCTGCTGCCATAGCCTCATTTGCATTTAAACTTCCATTTGCTGTGGTAGATGGAAATGTAACAAGAGTCATTTCCCGTTTTTTTGGCATTGAAAAAGCAATTGATACCAATGCTGGTAAAAAATATTTTGCAGAGCTGGCACAATCACTTTTAAATAAAGAAGAGCCTGCTGTATACAACCAGACCATAATGGATTTTGGAGCAACCATCTGCAAGCCAATGCAGCCTTTATGTGAGCAGTGTCCTTTGCAAAAAAACTGTGTAGCATCAGCTAAAGGACTCACTAAGATTCTACCTATAAAAGTAAAGAAATTAGTAAATCGAACCAGGTATTTCTATTATGTAATTGTAGAGCAACAGGGTAAAATATTTGTAAGAAAGAGATCAGAAAAAGATATTTGGGAGAACCTTTGGGAGTTTGTTTTGGTAGAAATGAAAGAAAAAATAAATGCAGAACTTTTTATTAAATCGAATCAATTTACAGCATTATTTAATGGCTTAAACTTCAGTATAAAAGTATCAGATTTTTATAAACAGCAACTTACCCATCAAACTATTGAGGGTTTGTTTTTGCATGTAATAACACAAAAAGGATTTAAAAATAAAAATTATGAATCTATTAAAAAAACTGATATTAAAAAGTTGGCGTTTCCAAAGTTTATAACATCTTTTATGGAGAAAAATGAGGTGCTCAAAAATATGCAGATATAAAATCTCATTTGCAAATAAAATGTATCTTTAAAATGGGTTATGCGGAAATGCCGTACAGTGAGGGAAGTAACAAAAATTAAAAAATACAATTATGAGAGGAGTCAACAGGGTAATGCTGATAGGTAACCTGGGTAAGGATCCTGACATGCAGTTTTTGGAAGGCAATATTGCTGTTGCCAAGTTTTCTCTGGCAACTACAGAAGCTTACAAAGACAGAAGCGGTCGGTTAATTTCGCAAACAGAATGGCATACTATTGTTTTATGGAGAGGACTCGCAGAGCTTGCTCAAAAATACCTGCACCGTGGTAGTTTAGTGTATGTAGAAGGTCGTTTAAAAACAAGAAGTTGGGAAGATAAAGAGGGGAACAAGAAATTTGCAACAGAAATTGTAGGAGATAATTTGATTATGCTGGATAAAAGAACAGATGGCACAATGCAGGGTGGAATTGAGGATCCCGAATTTACAAATGATGATGTCCCACCCCCAATAGATGAGTCAGGGAATGAGCGCCTGCCGTTTTAAAATTACTTTTTACGCCCTATCGTTCATTAAAACTTTATGTTTTGGAATATCATTCGGTAATTCAATATTTTATTTTGCCGGTTAATTTTTTAATCATCTTCGCCGTAACCGGTGTTCTTATTTTTACAGCCGTTATTTTATTTATTCTTTCCTTTTTAATAGCAGGCAGCGAAGTGGCTTTTTTTTCGCTTAATCAAAAAGATATCAATGTTCTTAAAACCCGACAGCAGCCTTCCTTCAGGAGAATCGTACTACTTTTAGAACAGCCAAAAACATTATTGGCGTCCATGCTAATTACCAATAGTTTGGTAAACCTGGGCATTATTTTAATAGCCAATATTTTGATAGACGATTGGCTGGTTGTCTATGAGCTAACATTCTGGCCCAAGTTCCTCATTAAAGTATTGTCTATAACATTCACCATTTTGCTTTTTGGCGAAGTATTACCAAAGGTTTGGGCAACGCATAATAAAATATGGT
Source organism: Ferruginibacter sp. (assembly GCA_025352435.1). Lineage (GTDB taxonomy): Bacteria > Bacteroidota > Bacteroidia > Chitinophagales > Chitinophagaceae > Ferruginibacter. The sequence goes on from JANXTN010000267.1 coordinate 13,035, forward strand.
TTGCATCATCATCATCCCTGATCGTTGAAATATTCAACAGTATTTTTTATAAAATCAGCAAACGCCTTGTAAGGTTTAGCGATAGGATGGAAAAAAAATTATCGCCGAATAAAAGTAATTCACCTGATGGGGGGAACCTTGACCATGCCATAGATTTATTACCCGATAACGAAGCCACCATTGAAGAGAAAAAAATATTAAAAGGCATAAGAAAATTTGGTGATACACCGGTGAAACAAATTATGCGCACCAGGCTTGATGTAAGCGGTATAGAATATAATACCAATTTATTTGAACTCATTAAAACGGTAGAGGATCTGCATTATTCCCGGTTGCCTGTTTACAAAAATAATTTAGATGAAATAGCGGGTATGTTACATACAAAAGATTTGCTGCCGCATATAAATGAACCTGAAAGTTATGACTGGCATTCACTTACAAGGTCTGCTTATTTTGTGCATGAACAAAAGTTGATTGAAGATCTGCTGCAGGAGTTTAGAGCTAAGCGCATTCATTTTGCTATTGTAGTGGATGAATTTGGCGGTACTTCGGGCATTGTAACGCTGGAAGATATTATGGAAGAAATAACAGGAGAAATTAAAGATGAATTTGACGACGAAGAAAGTGTAAATAAAAAGATTGATGATTTTACCTACGTCTTTGAAGGAAAATTAATGATAAATGATGCTTGCAAAGCGATGGGATTAAGTACGGATGTTTTTGATAGCTTACGTGGCGAAAGTGATTCTGTAGCAGGGCTTGTATTGGAAATTGCCGGCGAATTTCCTCAAATAAATGAAGAGTTGCATAGTGGCGATTTTTCGTTTATTCCTTTGGAGATAAATAAAAACAGAATTGACAAAGTAAAAGTGTTGATTAAACCACCGGTAATAGAATAGGATAATTTCGACTCAAAAATTCTCAACGACGTATGTTTTGTTTTAATAAGAAATATTTTTTCTACGTAAGTGTTACACTTTTTTTTGCAGCTTGTAACAGTACATATACATCAAAAAAAACAGGATATTTTAAAATTGATTTACCGGAAAAAAAATATGTTTTATTTAATGAACCCGGCGTACCCTACAGCTTTGAATATCCGGTTTATGCAGACATTGTGAAAGACAGTACTTACTTTGATGCTAATCCTGAAAATGATTACTGGCGCAATATTGATTTTAAAAGTTTAAATGCAAAAATATTTTTGAGTTATAAAATGGTTGGAGGAAGAGCTTTGTACAAAATAAAAATGCCAAATGGAAGTTACAAAGATTCAACAGGCATAAATATGTACGATAAAATGATAAACGATGCATTTAATCTGACAAATAAAAATGATGATGTAGCTACTTCTAAAAAAGACAGCTTATTTAAAACAGCAAATGATGTAGGTGGTTTGTTATTTAAACTCGGCGGCAATGCTGCTACTCAACGTCAGTTTTTTATGACTGATACAACTAAAAACTTTATAAGAGGAGCCCTGTACTTTTATGCTTCACCAAACGCAGACTCAGTAAAACCTGTCGTTGATTTTATACAACAGGATATTGACCATCTTATTACCACTTTCCGCTGGAAATAGTTTTAATATTTCAATTTAGTTTCCGGAACAATCGCAATTCTCCCTCATTCATAACTCCCGGAATTATAAAAACGTATTTTTGCAGCAATGATAGCTATAGATAATGTTTTACTGAGTGATCAAATCATTAGCGACCAATTTGTTTGTGACCTGAATAGTTGCAAAGGCGCCTGTTGTGTAGATGGAGATGCAGGTGCTCCGCTTGATGCAAAAGAATTAATGAAAGTAGATGAGGTGTTTGCAGCTGTACTTCCATATTTAAGAAAAGAAGGTATCGATGAAATAAATAAACAGGGCAGATACGTGCACAACAAAGAATTCGGCTGGGTCACACCAACTATTGAAAATAAAGTTTGTGTGTATGGAATTTTTGAAGCCAACGGTACTGTGAAATGTGGTATTGAACAGGCATATCTAGATGGAAAAACAACTTGGAAAAAGCCAATAAGCTGTCATCTTTTTCCCATCATTGTGAAGAAAAGTAAAGATGGCATTACCCATTTTGCAAATTACGAACCCCGGGAAGACCATTGCAAGGCTGCTTGTGTCTTAGGAACAAAATTGAAAGTGCCGGTCTATAAGTTTTTAAAAGAACCGCTTGTCAGAAAATTTGGCAAAGATTTTTATGAAGCTTTAGAGGCCACTGCTACACACATGCAAACAAAATAATTAAAAAGAAAATATTAATATGTTACGAAGTATTTCACTCATTTTATCTGGGCTTTTTCTCTTTACATCTTGCTCACTAAAAAAAGCCAAAATAGACAATGATCTTAAAAAATATTTTGATGAAAGAAATGTGGAAGGGTGTTTTACAATGATGGATAACAGCAATGGCTCCATTACGGTTTATAACATGGCAATGGATACAACCCGTTTCACACCGGCCTCTACATTTAAGGTTGTTAATTCGCTTATAGGTCTAGAGACTGGAAGAATATTGGATGAGAATATGATTATAAAATGGGACGGCGTTGTAAGATCAAATGCGGAATGGAACAGAGACCTCACCATGAAAGAAGCTTTTAAAGTAAGCGCAGTGCCGTACTATCAGGAAGTAGCCAGAAGAATTGGTAGAGATACTATGAAAAATTTTCTTGATTCCCTTTCTTATGGTAATAAAGATATTAGCGGTCCGATTGATTCATTTTGGCTAAATAATAAATTAAAGATTTCGCCGGATGAACAAATTGGTTTAATGAAACGTTTGTATTTTGATCAACTACCTTTTAGAAAAAGTGTGCATCAAACTGTGAGAGATGTAATGTTGCAGGAAGATAATACGGCTTATAAATTAAGTTATAAAACAGGATGGGGATACAACGAAACAAACAATGGTATTGGCTGGGTAGTTGGTTGGATTGAGGAAAACAGGCACGTTTATTTCTTTGCAACTTTGCTAAAATCAAAAGATCGCAATTACGATATGACTACGAGCAGATTGGCAATAACAAAAGATATTTTAAAACATTATGGCTTTTTTGAAGGTAAGCGCTAAAACAGTTTATTGTTTTTTTAACAACGCCTGCCCTTTCAATGATTAATTTGCAGGTTAGATGATACTTCCTTTTCAATACACGTATTTGTTGTGGCTACTGCTGTTATTGCCTTTTATAATAGGTATGTATTTTTATGCAAGGCAAAAACGTAAAGTCGCTTTTAAAAAAATGGGCGACCCGCTTTTGGTAAAAGAACTTACGGCAAACTTTAATACATCTTCTCCTTATAAAAAATTCTTATTGTTGTTTTTGGCAATGGCTTTAATCTTATTAAGCCTGGCAAATTTTAGAAGTCCGAAAGGAAGTGAAAAAATCACAAGAAACGGTATAGATGTAATGATAGCACTTGATGTGAGCAACAGTATGCTCGCACAAGATCTGACACCAAACAGATTGGAAAGAGCTAAACAATTGCTTTATAAACTGATTGATAAGCTAGATAATGACAGAATTGGCATTGTGGTTTTTGCGGGAAAAGCCTATTTGCAAATGCCATTAACCGGGGATCATTCTGCTACTAAGATGTACCTGTCATCTGCCACACCACAAACCATTCCCACACAGGGAACCGTAATAAGTGAGGCACTAAAAATGTGCTATTCTTCTTTCAACAGCAAGGAAAAAAAATACAAGGCGGTAATTTTAATAAGTGATGGTGAGGATCATGAAGAGAATGCATTAACGGTGGCAACTGAAATGGCGCAGCAGGGAGTAGTGATAAATACTGTTGGTATGGGAACCGCTGAAGGTGCACCTATAATGGATCCTGTTACAAACGAATTAAAAAAAGATGAACAGGGTATAACCGTTATTACAAAATTAAACCAACAGGCTTTGGCAGATGTTGCAAAAAAAGGCAACGGCGAATACCAGCTTTTTACCAATACAGATGCGGTGGTAAATTCATTGTACAACAATTTATCTACGATGGATAAGCGGATAGTAAATGATGATTCCTTGGTTAATTATAAAAGCTGGTTTCAGTGGTTGCTTGGAGCTGCCTTTCTTTTTTTAATTGCTGAATTGTTTGTATCTGAAGTAAAAAATGTTCCGTCCGTAAATAAAAAATTAGCAGTAGCGTTCTTGTTTATTTTATTTGGCTTTTCTGCTGCTGCACAAGCCGAAAATGAAAATATAAAACTTGGTAACGATGCTTATAAAAGAAAGGATTACCAAACTGCCATAAAGTATTACAATACTGTTGCTGAAAAAAATAATGCTACTGCAAATTATAATTTAGGCAATGCTCTTTACAAATCAGATAAAAAAGATGAGGCTATTGCAGCGTATGAAAAAGCTGTAGAGGTTATGAAAGCGCCCCTCGAAAAAAGCAATTCATTATATAACAAAGGAGTGGTTTTACAGAATGATAAAAAAACAGATGATTGTATTTTAAACTATAAAAATGCATTGAAAATTGATCCAAATAACGTTGATGCCAGACATAATTTACAGATAGCTTTGCAAAAGCAAAAAGAGGATAAACAGAAGCAGGATGAGCAAAATAAAAAAAATAAACAGAACGATAACAAAGACAAAAACGACAACCAGCCTAAGCCAAAACAAAGCAACCTAACACAGAAAGATGCAGATCAAAAGCTGCAGGCTTTGCTACAAAAAGAAAAGGAACTGCAGGATAAACTGCATAAGGTTGGCACTTCAAATCCTGACAAGCCTGAGAAGGATTGGTAATCCTATTTTCCTATACCGCTATTAGATTGTATAATTAGTTTTTTACCTTTACGTTAATGGTAATCCAATATCAAATAACACAATTAGTAAAAGAAATCGCAGACAGATATAAGCCTGAAAAGATTTATTTGTTTGGTTCTTATGCTAATGGCGTACCTAATAAGGATAGCGATATTGATTTGTTTATTGTGAAAGAAACCAAAACAAGAAAAATTTACCGTATTGAAGAAATTCTAAATAGCTTAGACATAAATGAATTTCCCTTAATTGGAATTGATTTTATTATATATACACCGCAGGAGTTAGAAAGAGTTAAAAATCATGTTGTAAACATCGCAAATATTGCTTTAAAAACGGGTAAGATTATGTATGAAAGAATATGAGAAATGGTTTAAAAAAGCTGAGCAGGATTTATTTGTAATTAAAAACATTATTAATATTAGTGATGCGCCTTATGAAATATGTTGTTTTCATGCACAACAAGCTGCTGAAAAATATTTGAAAGCTTACTTAACCGCCCCACGCTATCCTGATGAAATGCACGACTTAACCTTACTTGATGCTCAACAAGCTTACCAAAATTCCCTTACAATTAAAGAATTCGTAATCACCCACTTTTTTGATTAATACTATTATGAACTCATATTGCGAATCTCTCTCAAATTACAAGCGTTTAAAAACCCGGGAAGTAAAAGTTGGCAACCTCACCATTGGTGGTAATAATCCTATAAGGATACAGACGATGACGACTACTGATACTATGGATACAGTTGCAACAGTTGCACAAACCATTCGGTGTATAGAAGCAGGAGCAGAGCTTGTTCGCATAACTGCTCCCTCCAAAAACGAAGCGGAGAATTTACTCAATATTAAAGATGAACTGCGCAGACTTGGTTACAATACGCCCTTGGTTGCAGATATACATTTTACTCCGAATGCAGCTGAAATTGCTGCCAAGATTATTGAGAAAGTAAGGGTAAATCCTGGTAATTATGTAGACAAAAAAAAGTTTGAACAGATTGAATATACCGATGCAGAATACGCAGAAGAAATAGACAGAATTAAAGAACGTTTTACACCGCTTGTTTTGCTTTGTAAAGAACATGGAACTGCTATGCGAATTGGTACAAACCATGGTAGTTTAAGCGATAGAATTATGAGCCGTTATGGCGATACGGCTATTGGCATGGTGGAAAGCGCTATGGAGTTTTTAAGAATTGCACGAGGAGAAAATTATCATCAGATTATTTTGAGCATGAAGAGCAGCAATCCATTGGTGATGGTGCAGGCTTATAGATTGCTCATAACACACATGCAGCAAGAGTTTGGCGAATGTTATCCGTTGCATTTGGGTGTTACTGAAGCTGGCGATGGGGAAGATGGAAGAATAAAATCTGCAATAGGGATTGGCTGTTTATTGGAAGATGGTATTGGCGATACAATAAGAGTAAGTCTTACCGAAGATCCGGAATTTGAAATACCGGTTTGTAGGGATTTGGTGGAGCGCTATGAGATGCAGAAAGACGACGGACCACAGACGACAAACGATATACCATTAACCATCAACCATCAACCTTCCCTCTTCTACTCTCCATTCGAATATAAAAGACGCATTACAAATGCAGTAAATAATATTGGCGGTAAAAATGTGCCGATTGTAATGGCGGATTTTATGCTGGCTAAAACCATTGCTGCTGCTGATTTACAGACCATCGGTTATAGGTATGATGTAGCAACTGATAAGTGGAACATTGGCGATGCGGCAGCAGATTATATTTATACTGCAGACAAATTAATAAACTTTCCTTTGCCAGGAACATTGAACTTTATATGCAATTACAAGTTGTGGCAAAACGCAACTGCGGACGAAAGAAAATGTTTCCCATTATTTACAGCTTATGAATTTTTAGCTGCGGAAAAAATACATGTGCAACTAAACTTTATTTCTGTTTGTGTAGAGGATGAAAATGGGGCACTGATAAAAAAACTTGCTGAAACAAAAAATGTTGTGTTGTGTATCTATTCTTCAAAGATGAATGCCATGCAGCAGATGAGGATGTTTATAAATGAGCTTGAAACCAAAGGAATTCATTGCCCTGTTGTTATTGCTGTAGAAAGTATGAAGAATACTATAGACGCACAGTTAATAGAATTTAGTGCAACTGCCGGTGGCTTATTATTAGATGGAATGGGCGACGGCGTCTGGTTAATAAATGATCCATCACAAATAGTAAATGACAAGGTAAGTGGCAGAACTTATTTAGCTGCTACAAACAACTACCAATTTTTAAACAACACTTCTTTCTCTATTTTACAAGCGGTACGTACCCGCATTTCTAAAACGGAATACATCAGTTGCCCAAGCTGCGGAAGAACCTTGTTTGACCTGCAGGAAACAACAAGTAAAATAAGAAATGTAACCAATCATTTGAAAGGTTTGAAAATTGCAGTAATGGGTTGTATTGTAAACGGTCCAGGGGAAATGGCTGATGCAGATTTTGGTTATGTAGGCAGTGGTGTTGGAAAAATAACTTTATACAGAGGAAAAGAAGTGGTGAAGAAAAATATAAACAGCGAAGTGGCGGTAGATGAATTGATAAACTTGTTGAAGGAAAGTGGGGTTTGGGTGGAACAGGAATTAGGAATTAGGAATTAGGAATTAGGAATTAGGAATTAGGAATTAGGAATTAGGAATTAGGAATATTTGGACTGCGGAAGGTAAACCAAAAGCCCCATCGGGGCGCAATATTAATAGCAGGGAAAAATAAAAAAATGCAGGCAGCGCCTGCGGCAACATACACGGTAGGTAAAAGTTGAAAAAAGATATAATGATGAAAGGCTGCGCTGCTTAGACGGAAATCGTTTTTGCTGCCTTTGAGCAAAAACATTGGAGGCGGGCGGCGAACAAATGTTCAAAAATGATCAACTTCACAAAGCCCCAAATAGTCTTCAAAAAACTCTACAGAAATAAAAATATTTATACATGCAAACAGATATTCTTGTAATTGGTTCGGGTATAGCGGGGCTTACGTATGCGCTGAAAACTGCGCAGCAAATGCCCGATAAAAAGATAACCATCCTCACCAAAACACAGAGCGATGAAACCAATACAAAGTATGCGCAGGGCGGCATTGCGGGTGTTACAGATTTTGATCATGACAGTTTTCAAAAGCATATTGAGGATACATTAATTGCGGGCGATGGACTTTGCAATCCACACATTGTAGAGATTGTAGTGAAGGAAGGTGTGGAAAGAATAAATGAATTAATTGCTTGGGGTGCGCAGTTTGACAAAGACCCTGAAGGAGATTATAAACTAGGCAAAGAAGGTGGTCACAGCGAAAATAGAATTCTACACCACAAAGATGTTACAGGAAAAGAAATGGAACGGGCACTGTTGGAAGCCATAAAAAAAAGCAGCAACATCGAATTGATTAATCACTGCTTTGTGCTAGATATTATTACCCAACATCACCTCGGTTATTTGGTTACAAAATCTACACCCGATATTGAATGTTATGGCGTGTATGTTTTAAACTTATCTACCAATAAAATAGAGAAAATTATCGCAGGTATTACCATGCTTGCAACGGGTGGTAACGGACAGGTTTACCGCAGCACTACCAATCCCGCTATAGCTACAGGAGATGGGGTGGCAATGGTTTACAGGGCAAAGGGAAGAATAGAAAATATTGAGTTTATACAGTTTCATCCAACGGCTTTATATGAAGCCGGTGTGCGTGGACATTCATTTTTAATTACAGAAGCTGTAAGAGGCGATGGTGGTATTTTGCGCAATGCTGCAGGCGAGGCTTTTATGGAGCGGTATGATGAACGCAAAGACCTTGCACCAAGAGATATTGTTGCAAGGGCGATTGACAATGAAATGAAAATAAACGGAACTGAGTTTGTATACCTGGATTGCAGGCACATGAACCAGCAAAACTTTAGAGAGCATTTTCCAAATATTTATGAAAAGTGTTTGAGCATTGGTGTAGATGTTTCAAAAGATATGATACCGGTTTCGCCCGCTGCGCATTACAGTTGTGGTGGTGTAAAAACAGATGAGTATGCCAGAACATCTGTAAAGAATTTATATGCCGCTGGCGAATGTGCAAGCACGGGTTTGCATGGTGCCAACAGGCTTGCCAGCAATTCATTGTTAGAAGCAATGGTTTTTGCTCATCGTGCTTATGTAGATACAGTGAAGTATTTTGAAACTGCTCCTTCTAACGTAGAAAGAATTTTTCCTGACTGGAATACTGCGGGAACATCTGCACCAAAGGAGATGATCTTAATAACACAGAGCTTGAAGGAAATGAAATTGCTGATGAGTGATTATGTAGGAATTGTGCGCAACAACGAAAGGCTGCAAAGAGCTAACAGGCGAATAGATTTGTTGCACGAAGAAACAGAGCATTTGTATGAACACACAGAAGTATCGCCACAGTTGTGCGAACTGCGAAATATGATAACTGTTTCTTACCTCATCATTAAAAGTGCTGAGCTGCGCAAAGAGAGTAGGGGGCTTCATTTTAATACTGATTATCCTGAGAAGCAAACAATTTTACAGAACACAATTTTGTAAAAATCACACAAGCTTTACAGGCTAATTTTAATTGACTCACTTACCTTTGAAGTTTCAATAACACAGCATGTATTATATTATTTACGGAACGTTATATCTGTTTTCCCTGCTTCCGTTTTTTATATTATATGCCATAAGCGACTTTGCTTTTGTTCTCGTGTATCATGTTTTTGGGTATAGAAAAAATATTGTCACATCAAACCTTATCATTGCTTTTCCACAAAAATCTGCTGAGGAAATAAACAGCATTGCAAAACAGTTTTACAAAAACCTGATAGATAACTTTATTGAAACTATTAAACTGCTAAGTCTTTCTGAAAAGGAATTTATAAAGCGTGCATCTATTGATTTTGCGGATGCTAAAAAGCTTGTTGACAAAGGCTTGAATATACAGTTTCACAGTGGGCACCAAATGAACTGGGAATATGCAAGCCTTGCCATTTCTCATTCGCTCACCATACCTTGGGTGGCTATTTACCTACGCATACAGGCAAAACCTATTGACAGACTCTTTATAAAAATACGTAGTAGATTTGGTGCAACAATGGTAGAGAAACACAACTACCAAACAAGAATGCCGCAGCTAATGAAAAGCCAGTATGCTTTGGGGTTGATTGCTGACCAAAACCCCGGGCTTGTAAAGCATAGTTTTTGGTTGAACTTTTTTGGCAAGCCCGCACCTTTTTTAATGGGTCCTGAAAAAGGCGCTATGCGTTATAAAACAGCAGTTATTTTTGTAAACATGAAGAAGATAAAGCGAGGTGAATATCATTTTACCTGCAAGGTTATTACAGAAGATGGCAGCACATATAGCAATGGCGAACTTACTAGAATGTACAGAGACTTTTTGGAGGCGGGTGTAATTGAAGATCCGGCAAACTACCTCTGGAGCCATCGCCGCTGGAAGCATGGGTGGGATGCAGCATTTGCAAAGAAGTGGATTGATACTGCGGCTATACCCGTGTAATCATTATATATTCAAAAAGTAAATTAAGGTTTTATTTTAAAAATAATACCGGAGATCTACCTGCCATAAAAAACTGACTGAATTATCTACTTTAGAAAAAGGGAAAATCATATTTACTCCGGGTCTCAAATTAAAAGAACCTTTATCAAAACTTGCCTGCAATTCAGCCTCGGCATTATTTAAAGAAAAACTATTTTTAGTAACCGGAGTGTTTGTTACCACAATATTCCCATTCCCTTTTTTTCTTTTCATAAGCTTTCTGTAATTTTTATTAGCAGAAATATATTTTGAGCTACGTAACAAACTGAAATATTCATTGGTGCCCGCATTTAATTTTAGAGCAGGAATTATTGACAAGGATGCATCATCTGATAACTCATTTTGAAATATATGACTTATACCGGCCGAAAGATTTACATCATTAACTGTACTGCTTCGCTGCGCCGTTTTTAAAGTACCAAAGCCATAGCCAAGCGTAAGTGTAGGCATTATCCAAGGCTTTTTATAAGTGCTTGAAAAATACAATTCATTTGTAATGGGTGTACTTGGTATGCTTTTATTATTTGTAAAAAAGTAATGGCTATAGTCTGCAACTACATCAAACAATTCTTTATTGTAACTCTCTAAACCGGCTGTAATTTCATGCACATAAATGCCTGAGGTAGTTCCACCAGTCACGAATCTTGGTGAATAAGAAATGCCCAAACCATTACCGTTTCTAACGTCTATTTCAGGTGCTATAGATAATGAATTGTTATAAGAAGTATCTGTACCATGAATAGTAACAGTTGGTACTGAGGTAAATCCGGTGCCCACCGAAAAATGAAAAGCTTTGGTGCTATCCTGTGCATAGCATGAAAAAAAAATTCCTGTAAATAAGAATAATGTGATAATTGGTTTCATAAATGTTTACATATTGGTTATAAAGATTCTTGAAAATAGGTTTCTTAATGCAAGAAAAGTTTGGATGAAACGGTTATTCAAAGGAAAGGTAATGATATTATCGTTTCGTAACTAAGTAGATAAAGAAATTTGTTCATTACAAAAAGTATCATTGCTTTCTTTTTGTTTCTTTAATTTCTTCTTCAATCCTTTTATTTATGTCAATATTAGCAGCGGTAAAAGCAAAAATAGAAGTTCCATATTCTCTTGCATATTTGTTGGTAACCCTACCAGCCAAAAGATAAGTTCCAAAATAAGGCAATGTTTTTTTTACCTCATCATCTGTATTCTTTAAATCTTTTATGCGCAGTAAATTTTCATATTTGATTGATAGATTGAACCAATCAATATAATCTGCATTAAAGGAAACTGCTTTTAGATGTTGCTTTGTGTAATAATTAATAGCGCCTGCCTGTCCGTAATTATCACATATTATGAGTGTTTTTTCTTTATTGGGTAAGAGCAAATAAATACTGTCTACTTTTCGTGCAAGCTCACGCCAGCCAAGCATATCTGCAAAATCCTGTGGTAGTGTATGGTCTTTTCCATCTTCCCAACGGAGCATACCAAGACTTTTATAAGTACTGCTGAGCTTCATCATTTCCTCCGGGCTTTTATTAGGAAAAAATAAATTATAAATTGGGATGAATAGCAGAATCGGTATAGCAATAAACAAGGGCTGCAAATATCTTTTCCACCCTTCCTTTATTTTATCTGCAATAAATACTGCACCAAAAGAAATGTAAATGGGGTACAAACCAATAGCATAATAATCCTTTCCTTTAAAATAAATAAAAACCAATAAAGTAAAAACCAGATTATAGAAAAAGGTTTTGTATTTTTTAAATGGACTGTAAAATATAAGTGCATAAAACCCAGCTAAAATGACAAACAGTGCACCGATGAAGAAAAACAGTTGCGCTTTTAAAAAGTCAGAAGTCCGCACATTTACCAGCTGAGTAACTGCAAGTTCTTTCATGTGATGTATAACAGGAAAATTATTTTTGTATTGCCAAATGATGTTTGGCAGAATCAGTAACAGAGCAAGCAACAACGCAAAATACAATTCCTTTTTTGCAAATACTTTGCGGTGCTCAGTTAATAAAATTGCAGGCAAAAAACCCATTATAAGAAATACGATATTGTACTTATTCAAAAATCCGAATGCAAAAACCACTGCAGCAGCATACAGCCATTTTGGTTCTTCTGTTTTAAAATAATTTATAACAGTATAATAAAAAGCTGTCCAGCTTAGTACATCAAAACTGTTAGGCTGGTACAAAGTATTTATTCTTAAAATGGCAGAAAACAAAACACAGGTGGCGCCTAACACTAGCGCATATAAGTTACCGTTTAATTTTTCTATGCCTTTCCACACAACTAAAATGGTGAGCGCACCAAACAATGCGGGAAAGAATTTTACCCAAAAGACTCCATTGCCAAATAACCGAATAATGTAAGAAACCCATGATGAGAAGGGAGGTACAGATTGATAACCCCAAGCCAAATGCTGCCCTTGGTCCAAGTGTAGGTATTCATCACGCTGTAAGTCATAATCGGCACTTATTAAAATATATTGCAGAAAAAACTTTAGTAGAATAAAGCCCAGTAATAGTAATGTCTTTTTGGTCATTGGTGAGTAGTGGCAAAAATGAGATTGCTAACATTTAATTTTTAGACTGCATGATATTTAATCTAATAGCGATTTTCATCTTCTTTCAACAGCACCTTATTTCTTTCCTTCACTCAAATCCTTTATAGCTTTCTCTATTCGCCTTAGCCTTGTTTCATCCGTTTTAGCTTGTCCTATGGGTAACACATACCGTTGCTTATTACTGTACGAAAGTGTTTCAAAAAATTGCATCAAGCATTTCTTTAAAGTCAGCAAGTATTGCCACTTCTCTTGGTTCTGTATCCAGTTCTAAGGTCACCTTTACATTGTCACCTCCTTTTATTCCCGTTTCGTTCCGAATAGCTGCACTCACACCAATCACAAATTTGCCGCCCATTACTGCAATGGTATTTCTGTAACTGTACTCGTTCACCGTTACTTTTACGGGTGGCTTCTTCCCTGCGCCAAGCTTTTCTACAACCTCTGCGGGCACAGCTATGCCGGTGTTATTCCCTATCTGCAGTATGTTTGTATTGAAACTGTATTTCTTTATAGCTGCCATATCTTTTGTTGCAAATCACTTTCCCGGTTTGTTATTTCTTACCATTACGTATTACTGTTTGAATCATAATCTACCGTCCACTCTATTCCATACTTATCTCTAAACATAGCAAAGTAAGAACCCCATGGGCTGTCTGCAAGCGGCATTTCTACTGTGCCTCCGGCGGAGAGACCTTCATACAATTTATCTGCTTCTTCTTTGCTTGCTGTACTCACGGAGATTTTAGATCTATTCTCCATTTCATTTACGGTGCCCATAAAAGAAGGAACGTCGTTACCCATTAAAACATTTGGGCCTATAGGCAAAGTAATGTGCATGATTTTTTCAGACTCTTCCGCAGGTAGAGGAAATTCAGGATTGGGCATGTCTTTAAAACGGACAAGGTTACTGAACTCGCCACCGAATACTGATTTGTAAAAGGTGAATGCTTCTTGGGCATTGCCATTAAAATTAATGTTGGGGTTAATGATCGCCATGGTTTTAGGTTTAAATATTTATTAATGTATCAATGTTAAATTTGCTCATTTTCATAAAAGCTTCCACCACTTGTTTCCGCTTTGCCGGGTCGCCCATCAGCTTTCCTAAAATAGCCGGCACTATTTGCCAGGTCACACCAAATTTATCATCAAGCCACCCACATTTATTATACTGCCCGCCTTCGCCTAGTTTATCCCAATAGTGGTTTATCTCTTCCTGTGTGTCGCATGTAATTACGTACGAGTTGGCAGCGGACAATGTATAATGCGGTCCACCATTTAGCGCCATAAACTTTGTTTCGTTCAGTTCAAATATAATAGCCATAGGGTTTTCCGAAATTATTTTTGAGTCTTTAAAAATAGTACAGTAATAGTCTACTGCTTCTTTTGCATTGCCATTAAACCACAGACAGGGAAATAACTTATGTGCCATATTATAATATTAAAAGGATGGTGGAAGGCAATCTAAATATTTAATTTATAACAAAAACTTTTTTTTGGATCTTGGCTCCAAAGAATTTCTTTGCGGAAAATAAGTAGGAGCATGAGCAAGGTTCAAAGCCAAACATTTGTCACGGGCTATCCGCTACAAGTCCGCACTCGTTCCTCGCTTGCGGGCTTTCCGCTTCTATCCCTGCTATGCGCAGCGGTATAACATCTTTAAACTTTT
>JANXTN010000311.1 GCA_025352435.1 Ferruginibacter sp.
TTTCTACCTATCACGCCCTTTACTTTTACTGAATCGCTCTCTACATCTACGTTAAATACACCATAGTTTCCGGTATGCACGCTATTCATGATGAGCACTTGCCCATAATAACTCGGATCGGTAAAAACTTCCTGATAGCCCGTCATGCCCGTATTAAAACAAAGTTCGCCGGTAGTAGTACCAATTTTACCAAAAGATGTTCCGTTAATGATGGTTCCATCTTGCAATAGTAATATTGCTTTTGTATTGTTGCTCTTACTCATCTTATTTACTTCTCGTTTACACAATGTTATAAAAAAAGCTCCGATAAAAATATCGGAGCTTATATAAATTTTCTTATTACATGTTATGCTTTTTCTTCTGTAGCGGCATCAGTTGTAGAAGTAGGTTCTTCTGTTACAACTTCTGCATCAGAAATTGAGTTTACATCATTAATAGCTACGGCTTTCTTTGCACCACCAGCTCTACGAGTTTTCTTAGCCGGCTCTGCCGCTGTCTCTACTGTTTTACCGTACACGTCGTTAAAATCTACTAATTCAATCATTGCCATTTCAGCATTATCACCTTGACGTGCACCAAGTTTAATGATACGAGTGTAACCGCCCGGGCGACCAACTACTTTAGGAGCCACTACAGTAAATAATTCTTTAACTGCAGCTTTATCATTTAAATAACTAAATACAATACGGTGATTGTGACTGATTGCTTCTTTGGTATCTGTAATTTTTGTCTTAGTGATAAGTGGCTCAATATAACTACGTAATGCTTTAGCTTTTGCTACAGTTGTAGTAATTCTTTTGTAAGTAATTAACTGGCAACCTAAGTTCATTAACAATGCTTTTCTATGAGAAGCTGTTCTGCTAAGGTTATTGTTTTTGTTTCCGTGACGCATGACTTTGTTGGTTTTAATCTCTGTACCGTGTCAAGAATTACAGAGTTATAATTATAAAATTTGCAGATTGGAAAATTTGAAAATGAAAAGAACAATTTTCACATTGAGCCATTATCTAATTTTCACATTTTAGTTTTCGTCGTCTAATTTTAACTTGCTTAAGTCCATTCCAAAACTCAATCCTCTATCTTGTAAAACTGAATCTATTTCACTTAAAGATTTTTGACCGAAATTTCTAAATTTCATTAAATCTTCCTGCTCGTACTGCACCAATTCGCTTAAAGAATTAATTTTTGCGGCCTTCAAACAGTTGAACGCTCTCACAGAAAGATCTAAATCTTCCAATGGAGTTTTAAGCATTTTACGCAATTGTAAAGTCTGCTCATCAACCATATCTTCTTTCTTATCTTCTTTGGTATCAAAAGTGATATTTTCATCAGTAATGATCATCAAATGCTGAATAAGAATACGGCTAGCTTGTTTTACTGCTTCTTCAGGATGAATAGTACCATCGGTAACAACATCCATAATCAATTTTTCAAAATCGGTGCGTTGTTCAACCCTTGTATTTTCTATAAGATATTTTACATTCTTAATCGGAGTGTAAATAGCATCTACAGGAATATAACCGAACTGAGAACTTTTTTCTTTGTGCTCTTCAGCAGGAACATAACCACGACCTCTACCGATTGTGATATCGATGTCAAGTTTAGCGCTGTTGTCAAGTGTACAAATAAGTAATTCAGGATTCATTACTTCAAACATTGGAGTAGCTTCACCAATCATGCCTGCAGTAAATTCTGTTTTACTTTTTATTGATAAAGTCACTTTTTCAGAAGTAACATCATGATCACCATTTAATTTGAAACGTACTTGCTTCAAATTAAGAATCATTTCAGTTACATCCTCAGTAACACCTTTAATAGTTGCAAATTCATGATCTGCACCGGCGATATTAATACCGATGATTGCGTAACCTTCTAATGAATTAAGCAATACACGACGAAGTGCATTACCGATAGTTACACCATATCCAGGCTCCAATGGACGAAACTCAAATTGGGCTTCGAAATCAGTAGCTTTTTGCAGAACAATTTTATCTGGTTTAACAAAATTAAAAATGGCCATTTTTATTTGTTGGGTTTAATTTAAAAATTTATGTACCGGAAACTACCGGCGTTGCGATTAAGATCTATCACTTACAAAAGACTAATCTTTTGTCTGTGTCTAGAATCTTACATCTTACTTAGAGTACAATTCCACAATTAATTGCTCCTTAATATTTTCAGGAACACTTTCCCTTTCAGGATATGTAATAAAAGTACCTTTCATTTCAGCTTCATTCCATTCTACCCAATTGTGCTTCGGATTTTTGCCACGAAGGTTGTCAGTAATAGACTTGTTTGCAGCACTTTTGTTTTTCAATCCAATTACATCACCAGGCTGGCAGCTGTAAGATGGAATATTTAAAACCTCACCATTTACGGTTATATGTTTGTGACTAACCAACTGGCGTGAACCCTGACGGCTAATACAAATACCCATTCTGTAAACAGTGTTATCTAAACGAGCTTCTAATAACTTGATAAGATTTTCACCGGTAACCCCTTTTTTACGGGCAGCAGCTTCAAATGTTTTGCGGAATTGTTTTTCCAACAAACCATAAGTGTACTTTGCTTTTTGCTTTTCAGATAACTGAAGTGCATATTCACTTGGTGATTTACGTTTTTTAGTAGCACCATGCATTCCGGGAGGAACACTATTTTTGGTTAACCACTTTCCGTTTCCTGTAATTAACTCTCCAAACCTGCGGGAGATCTTTGTTTTGGGGCCTGTGTAACGTGCCATAATTGTAATATGAGATTTTTTAGTGACGATTCACCATCATAAAAATCTTTAAAATCGATGATGAACCCTTTAAAACAAATACTTAGAATCAAAACATAAGACTCAAGATTTTAAAACTTTTGTCTTTTATCTAACATCTTTTCTTATACTCTTCTTTTCTTTGGAGGACGACAACCATTGTGCGGCATTGGTGTAATATCTTTAATAGATGCTACTTCAATTCCGTTTTGAGATAAAGAACGGATAGCGCCTTCACGACCACTGCCCGGACCTTTCACCAAAACATCAACTCTCTTTAAACCTGCGTCTAATGCTGTTTTAGCAGCATCAGCAGCAGCCATTTGAGCTGCATAAGGTGTGTTTTTCTTTGAACCTCTAAAGCCCATCTTACCTGCAGATGACCAAGATATAACCTGACCTTGCTTATTTGTAAGACTGATAATTAGGTTGTTGAAACTTGCAACGATGTGTGCATCACCATGTGCTTCAACTTTTACTACTCTTTTCTTTGCGGCTGCTTTTCCTGTTTGCTTGCCGCCTTGTGCTTTTGCCATTTGTTTAAATATAGGTATTCATTTAAAAAAATCCCGAAAAAATCGGAATCGATACATCCTTACTGCTGACCTAAAAGCTATCTAGCGACGTATCAAAAGATCGAGGTCTTTTATAAAATAAAAATTACAAACCGCAGATTAGCAATTTGTAATTCTATATCAATTCTTATTTCTTAGCTACTTTTTTCTTACCGGCAACTGTCTTACGTTTACCTTTTCTTGTACGACTATTAGTACGTGTACGTTGGCCACGCAATGGTAAACCCTTACGGTGACGAAGACCTCTGTAACAAGCAATATCCAATAAACGTTTAATGTTCATTTGAGTTTCGCTGCGCAAAGCACCTTCCGTTTTTATTTCACCACTGATGATATTACGAATAGCAGTTTGCTCTTCGTCATTCCATTGGTTTACTTTTTTGTTTACGTCAATTCCTGCTTTTCCAAGAATGTATTTCGCAGTGTTTGGACCAATACCATAGATGTATGTTAATCCAATTTCGCCTCTCTTGTTTTTTGGCAGATCAATACCGGCAATACGAGCCATAATTCTATTTTAGATTTATTATTTAATATTTATGATTGAATGAAATTTAAAAGTTTACATCTCCAATCTTCAATCTGAAATTCTTACCCTTGCTTTTGCTTAAAACGAGGATTTTTTTTGTTGATAACGTACAGACGCCCTTTTCTTCTCACAATTTTGCAATCTGCGCTTCGCTTTTTAATGGAGGCTCTTACCTTCATAATAATAAATTTTACTTTTTATATTCGTTGGTTCTAATGCTTATTTGTATCTGAAAATTATTCTTCCTCTCGTTAAGTCGTATGGACTCATCTCTACCCCTACTTTATCTCCAGGTAAAATACGGATGTAATGCATCCTCATTTTTCCTGAAATAGTAGCTAAAATTTCGTGACCATTTTCCAATTTTACTTTGAACATAGCATTACTCAACGCTTCTGTTATCGATCCATCCTGTTTAATGAGTGCTTGCTTAGCCATAATTTTCGGAGCGCAAAGATAGGATTATTATTTTAATAAAAAATAACAAATGACTTTAAAAATGATTTCTCCCGGACATTTTACCTAAATAATTTGCCTGAAATCCTTTACGCACAATACTTATGCTCGATTTTAGTTTCTGACTTTAAAAAATAGACCACAAAAAACCGTTTGAATATTCAAACGGTTTTTTGTGCTGTTTGTAATTACTTTATAGGCTTAAGCTCAATCTTGCGAAAACATACCTACCATTAAAACCAAACTGCGACACATTTCTTGAATACTCAAATTGATTGTTATTACTTAAATCAATAGTTCCTGCGGGTTGAAGAACACCTGCGGTGTTGTACCTGGCAGCAGTTTGAGTTTTTAAATTTTTGTCCGGATAAATATCAAAAATGTTATTGGCACCTAAAGTGATACGTAAAATTTTAGAAGCTTTAAACCCTACAGAAAAATCAGTGATCGTTCTACCGCCAAAAGTTGGATGTTCTGTTGCCAAAAACTGACCATTGATAGTTTCACCTTCCACTATACCGTTACCATTTATATCAGTAGTGTTTGGGTCTGTTACTACTCCAAAATAAGTATGGCGTAAAAAGAATTCCAGTTTTTTGTAATTAAGGGTATTGATCAATGCTAGTTTCGACCTTGGTACAGCAGATTCTAAATAAATGCGGCTGGCTTCATCAAAATAATTATTAAGATTACCGGTATTTTTTAAAATGTCTGAAGCTTTAATATCTCCTACTTTTCTTGTTTTGGAAATTGTACCTGCTAAATCCGTTTTTAATGTAAATCTATCAAAAGTGAACTTATTGGAAGCTATATAATCAATTCCTTTAGACTCTGTGTTTATTGCATTGGTAAAAAAGGTTGCAGAGGTTGCTCCTGCTTGATCAAATGCCTGTTGCAAAGTCAACTGATCTCCTGTTGGAGTTCCTGACGGACGTGCAAATTGACCTGTTAAAATTATACGATCTTTTATTTTTATAAAGTAGCCATCAACAGTTAGAGTTAAACCGGAGTTTGGAACTTTGTAAGTAAGACCTGCACTGTAACTGTTAGATGTTTCCTGTTTTAAATTGGGAATACCCAATAATGTTGCAGCTTTAGACTCATTTGTAAATGTTCCCACTTCAAAGGGAACACCACCTAAGAACTGTGTAGCTGTTGAGTTGAAATATTTCTGTTGTAATGACGGTGCTCTAAAACCTGTAGCTATGGCTCCTCTTAAATTTAAACCTTCTGTAGCTTTTATTCTTGTGGCAAACTTATAACTGAAAGTGCTTCCAAAATCTGAATAATTTTCATATCGAACTGCAGCATTCAATAACCAAGCTTTTGTTGGGTTAAGTTCAACATCAACATATCCAGCCTGACTATTTCTGTTTCTGCTTAAAGCATTTTCAGGTCTGAAACCCGGAAAAACCTGTGCTCCGCCTGGTCTGCCACTACCAAAAAAGTCTGTAGGCAATTGTGTTGAAGGGGTAGTAGGAGTTGCAGGCACGCCATTAATATCATAACGCTCATAAGAGTTTTGATCTCCCGCTTTAATTTTATAATTTTCCAGCCTGACCTCAGCTCCTACTGCTAGGTTTAAACCCGCCAGTACATCGTACTCATGCGAAAAATCCAGGTTGGAAGTGTTTTGCGAAAAACCCAGTTTGCCTGCTTCAAATTCTTTTGGAGATTTTAGCCCAAGCGTAGCGTTGGAAGTATTTTTGATAGTGTACTTAAATTGATTTTGACCATAAGTATTACTGATGTCATAATTCCATGTTCCCAATTTTCCTTTTACGCCTACAGCTAAGGATGCATCTGTTATGTATGAACCAATTTCAGGTAAAAAACCGTTTGGATAAAGCTCTGTAAGTGTTCTGTTTTGTACAGGCCTTCTGTAAAAACCTGCACTGTTACCGTCTCTTATGCCATAACCGCCAAAAGAATAGAAAGTGTGACTAGCATTGATGGGTAAGGATGCATTCATAAATAATTGGCCGCCAGATAATTTTGATTGACCAATACGCATATTAAAATCTCTTCTTTGTAATCCTCTAAATGCAAGTTCATTGTTTGTAACATTTGTGTTGGCATCTGTTATTGCAGATAAGGCGGACTGCATGGCAGAAATGGTACTTGCATTTTGAATGTTGGTTTGTTGCGCAGCAGAAAAATAAGACACATTTGGAGCATACGTTTTAATAGCACTTAAAATTTGTGCAGTATTTGGTGTATTATTTATGTTGCTAAATAATGATGATAAATTCACCCCGCCCGCAGCTGCTCTGCTCTCAATAGCATTATAAGCGTTAAAAATAGTACCATTATAATCTGTGGCTCTTCTGGTGTCTTCCCTTGTAACAAAACTTCCAGTGAAATTCACCAATCCACCTTTTTTACCAAGACCAACACCATAATTTAAATCAACCTGTAATTGCTTTCCGTCCATTCCACCTCTATGATCATTTGCACCTTGACTTGCATTACCACCTAAACTTATTGAAGAGGTAAATTTGTTGATATTCTTTTTCATCACTACATTAATAACCCCTGCAATTGCATCAGAGCCATATTGTGCTGCAGCACCATCTCTTAGTACCTCTATTCGTTCAATAGCGAAAGCAGGTATTGCATTTAAGTCGGTACCCACAGAACCTCTTCCAGGTGTACCGTTTACATTGACAAGCGAGGACGAGTGACGACGTTTACCGTTCAGCAAAACCAAAACCTGATCAGGTCCCAAGCCACGAAGCTGTGCCGGATCTATATGATCCGTTCCATCAGCGACTGTTTGAGTATTTGATGTAAAAGAAGGCGCTACATAATTTAAAATTTGATTCAAATTTGTTTGTGGTGCTGCCCTTGTAAGATCACTAATATTAAGTACATCTACCGGTACGGCAGTTTCTGTGTTTACTCTTCTCAAACTACGGGAACCCAATACAACAATACCAACCAAATCACCGGCATTGGCTAAAGTGAAATCTTCCGTAATAGTTTCGCCGGATACTATTTGAATTTGCTTTACATCTGCTGTTTTACCTGCATAACTAGCAGTTAAACTATAATTTCCGGCCGGTAAATTAATAGAATAATTTCCATCTGCCCCCGCAACGGTCGAGGATTTTTTAGCTGATGCAACAGCTATCAACGAAGCCCCGCTAAGTGCATTTCCATCTGCATCTTTTACGGATCCTTTTACTGTTCCATTTTGAGCCACTACCGTGTTTAAGCCTGTTATTAAAAACAGTAAAACCAGAAGTTGAAGTTTAAATTTTGTAATAATTGTCATGTTTTATTTTTTGATTAAGAGAGAAAATTTTTTAGGTTGCAAGATACATTTCTTTAAACCTTTGCATTTATAAATGCTGAAAAAGATTAGGGCTTATTTATAGGAGACATAAGTACCAACAAGAAAGTTGCTTGTCAGTGTAACTAACTACACTATAATCTGAAAATCCAGTCTAAAAGATGAATGATTTTACTCTAAGATTTTTACCTCTGTTCTACGATTGATGGCTTTTCCCTGAGCAGTGGCATTAGATGCAACAGGAACTGAACTACCATAACCTCTGGCAGTTATTCTTGATGCGTCAATGCCTTTGGTTATTATGTATGCCATCACCGATTTCGCTCGTTCCATAGATAATAAAATATTTGCCGCTGGTTTACCAACATTATCAGTATGACCACCAATTTCAATTCGCTCATCGTCTTTCCTATTTAAATACGCGACCAACTCATCAAGCACCGGAAATGATTCAATTTTTAAATCAGCTTTGCCGGTTTCAAAATTTACATCATCTAATACAAATGTTTTTGCAGGTTGATGAAACAAATCCACTTTTTGTGCTGTTTTATAAGACTGGTTGGGCCCAAGCGCAGGGATGTTTAAAGTAATATTGCTTACCGAATCTTTAAAGCCTAAAATAAAAATATCATATTTATCGCCTGCGGGCAAACGCAACGAAAATTTCCCATCCTCCTGGCTTAGACCCTGATATTCTTTTTGTGTCAACTGGCTGCGAAAGACAACAATTTCATGAGCCAATAAATTCCTTTTAAAGTCAGAGATAGAGACATCAACGGGCGCATCTTTTGCCTGAGCAGCATTCTGTTGTTGTGTGTTGGATTGCGCCGTTACAGCATTAATTAAAAATAATAATGCGAAGAAAAATGAGAGTAGCTTTTTCATATCTCAGGATTTAAAAATTAAAGATAGAAATTTAATGAAAGCAAGCATTCATCATCTTATTATTCACCACACTATTTTATCATTAAAAAACTCCCCTTTAAAACGGGTGAACCATTATTTAAATTGATTAAATACGTGTAAGCACCGGAGGGTAATAGCTGCCCTTTAAAGAAACCATTCCAAGGTTCAAAAGTTTTATTTCGTTGAAATACAATCTGGCCAAAACGATTAAAAATTGTTAATGAATGCATTGGATAAGCTTCGAGACCGGGAATATTCCACGTATCATTTTTACCATCGCCGTTGGGCGAAAATGCATTGGGAATAAAAATACCATTTATAATTTTTACCTGAACTGTATCTGAATAAATTCCACAATTGTTGGGTGCAGTTGCGGTTAAAATGTATTCATAATCTGTTGGTGGATTTACAAGCGGGGTTAAAGTAGTTTCATTCATCATAAAAGCATTAGGAGACCATTTAAAACCAATTATATCTCCTGTTATACTTCCTGTTAGTTGTACTGTCTTTCCCGCAACAATTACCTTATCAATTCCTGCATTTACGATAAGAGGTCTTACAACTATTATTTCAATACTTGCTGTATCCTTGCAACCAACACTATTTGTTGCCACCACATTATATGTGATGTTGTTTGAAGGGTTTGCTAATGTAGTCTGTTGTTGTGGTGTGTTTAAAAATATGGTTGGAAACCATTCATATTGACCGCCACCCGTTGCCTCTAATAAAATAGATGACCCTGTACAAATAGTATCTTTTGCAGATGATATAGCCGCAACCGGCGCTGCATTAACAACAACATTTGTAGCTCCTGAAACATAGCAACCATCTGCATCAGTTACCTTAACTGTGTACCCGCCTCCATTTTGCTGTTGTGCATTTTGTATAGTTGGTTGGATAGATGATGATGTAAAATTTCCAGGACCCTTCCAGTCATAGATTGAACCACCTGAGGCATTCAGTATGATGTTCCCATTTTCGCAGACTGGCGAATTACTGGATACGGTAACCATTGGTGCAGGTTTAATTGTAACCGTGAGCGGATCTGAGGAAACTCTGCATTGAACTGATGCAAAATTTGCTGCTTCAGAAACCTGCAAGCGATATCGATAATTACCAACTAAAGAACCTGCACCATACTGTACCTGTAAAGTAGTGCTCTTCTCCCCTAAAATATCTGTAAACGTGCTGCCATTAAAACTTCGCTGCCATTGGTAAACAGGGTTAATATAACCTGCCGAAACGGTACACGTAAAAGTGAAAGATTTTATTTCACCCTGACAAAAATCGGTGTTTTGAGAAGCGGTATTTGTAATCGTAGGAGTTAGCGAAGGCCCACATGGTCTGAAAGTTATATCATCCAAAGCAAGATCATTGCCACAGCCACCCGGGGCATTGTTTACCATTCTTAAAACTACGTCTGAAACTGCATTGGTTGTTGTAAACAAAAACGCCTTTTGTACCCATATTGGAGAAGCTGTAGAAGGTATATTCCCCGTAGTATTTGTTTGTAAAATTGTGCCGTCCGTTTTCTCAATAGAAAATGTAATGTTAGGCTGATTCGCATTGCCGTTACAGGCACTTGGTAAAATAACATTCATAATCCAAGCGGCAAATTCATAAGTAGTATTTGGGCACAAACCTTTTACTGTATCTACATAAAAAGCACTTGGTTGTACAGATGCATTGATGAGCATAAAATAACCATTGGCATTGCCAGTATGATCGCTTGATATGGAATGCCAGGTATTACCAAAACAGTTGTTTGTATTAGATCTAACTGTATAAGATCCGTCTACAGGACAATCTGTAGTTACATAAGTGTAATTGGTAGCAGGTAATGGACTTCCGGGATTTGATCCTGCACCAAAATTTAAATTTACAATAGGATCACCCAAATTACCGGAACAAATTTGTGCATTTGCAAAACAAACTGACGTAGAAAAGAAAATTATTAAAAGAATTTTAAAAAGGAAATGCATTGAAAATGACCTGACTTTTATAGCAACTAAAGATACAAATGAAAGTGTTTAGATTGTTACCAATAAATTGGAAGCAAAAAAGATAGACTAGCTCTTGATTGTTCAACGGGTGAGTACGAAAAGAGGTATCCCTGATCAATTCGTATTTGGAAGATTTCAATTACAATCGGATTTCAAAAAAAATATACCAAGATGATTGTTAAATTGCGTCTTTATTAAAGGGGTCCACAAAAACCATTTTAAATGAGAAAACTAATAAAGAAATGTCGAAGTTTTTAATAATAGGGCTTGGTAACCCGGGCAATGAATATGCTAGCACCCGACATAATATTGGCTTTGATGTCGTGCATGCTTT
>JANXTN010000317.1 GCA_025352435.1 Ferruginibacter sp.
AAATCTGATGAAGTATGGCTTGCTTCGGATGAGGACCGTGAAGGTGAAGCCATCAGCTGGCATTTGGCAGAGGTTTTAAAACTCGATCCAAAAACTACAAAGCGAATCGTTTTTCATGAAATAACAAAACCCGCCATTCAAAAAGCAGTAGCCAACCCAAGGCTTATAAATATGAATCTGGTAAATGCACAACAGGCAAGAAGAGTTGTGGACAGAATCGTAGGATTTGAATTAAGTCCGGTACTCTGGAAAAAAATAGGGATGCAAGGTGGCCTTAGTGCCGGGCGAGTACAAAGTGTAGCCGTAAAATTAATTGCTGAAAAGGAGAGAGAAATAAATCAATTTAATCCCATCAGCAGTTTTAAAGTGGAAGCTGTACTAGGTGCTACGGACCTAAACCAACGCACACTTCATTTTAAGGCAGAAGGTGCAAAATTAGACCAACAAGCCAATGCTGAACAATTTTTACAATCTTGTGTTGGTGGAGATTATAGTGTAAAAGATATTCAGGTAAAACCTGGTAAACGTACGCCTGCAGCACCATTTACAACATCTACATTGCAACAGGAAGCAAGCAGAAAATTGGGTTATGGTGTGAGCAAAACGATGTTGCTTGCGCAGAAATTATATGAGAGTGGCAAGATAACTTACATGAGAACCGATAGCGTGAACCTTGGTGAAACTGCCATGAATGCTATTAAACAAGAGATAAACAGCAGCTTTGGCGATAAATATTTACAAGTAAGAAAATATAAAAACAAAAACGAAAGTGCACAGGAAGCGCATGAGGCTATCCGTCCAACATATATGGATGCACGTGCAGTTGCAGATCAGGATTTAAACCGTTTATATGAGCTCATTTGGAAAAGAACAATAGCATCTCAAATGAGTGATGCCATTTTTGAAAAGACTATAGCAAAAATTGAAATAAGTACCAACAAACAGGAACTAAGTGCAAGCGGAGAAGTTTTAAAATTTGATGGATTTTTAAAAGTCTATTTAGAAAGTACAGATGATGAAGAAGACGATGACAATGAAGATGGCGAAAGTAGGTTGCCAAATTTAACGGTTGGTCAAAAACTGGCGTTTAGAGAAATGACTGCCTCTGAAAGATTTACAAGGCCAGGCGCTCGCTACACGGAAGCATCGCTGGTAAAGAAACTGGAAGAATTGGGTATCGGTAGGCCGAGTACGTATGCGCCTACAATTTCTACAATAGTAAAAAGAAATTATGTAATTAAGAAGGACAAAGAGCCTATCAAGAGAACGGTTCGCTTAGTTACATTAAAAAATGATGCAATCACAAAAACTTCTTCGGAGGAAAATACAGGAGCTGAGAAAGGAAAATTATTTCCCACCGATTTAGGATTGGTGGTTACCGATTTTTTAAGCGAACATTTTAAAAGAGTGATGGATTATTCTTTTACTGCTAATATTGAAGAAGAGTTTGATGCCATTGCAGAAGGGAAAATGGTTTGGAATAAAATGGTAGGTGATTGGTACACGCCATTCCATACGGGTGTTGCGCATACCCTTGAGACTGCCGAAAGAGCGAAAGGTGAAAGAATTTTAGGTACCGATGAGGCTACCGGAAAACCTATCAGTGCTCGTATGGGACGATTTGGACCAATGGTACAAATAGGTGCTCAAACAGATGAGGAAAAACCAAGGTTTGCAAAATTAACTGCACAACAAAGCATAGAAACAATTACGCTGGAAGAGGCATTGGATCTTTTTAAAGTAGGTACCCCGTTAGGTGAATTTGAAGGTCAGGATGTAACCACCGGCATTGGAAGATTTGGTCCTTATGTAAAGTTTGGAGAAGCATTTATTTCTATGCCGAGAGGTGAACAAGTTGCAAATGTTGATATAAATAGAGCTATAGAAATTATAGAAGCAAAAAGAGTGGAAGATGCGCCTATCGCTCATTTTGAAGAAAAACCAATTACAAAAGGCAAAGGCAGATTTGGTCCGTTTATAAAATGGAACGATATGTACATCAACATACCACGTGCATATGATTTTGATTTGCTAACCCAACAGGATTGCAATGAATTGATAGAAAAAAAGTTGGAGAAAGAATCGAACCGCATTATTCAAAGCTGGCCTGAAGAAAAAATTACTTTAGAAAACGGACAGTG
>JANXTN010000321.1 GCA_025352435.1 Ferruginibacter sp.
ATCAGAATTGTATTTATACCTGAACATGCTGGCATACATGGGTGAGCTGGAGAAAACAGTAACCTTTAAAGACAAAGCACGCCAGAATCCTGATAATGTAAATGCCGGATTACTTACGTATCCTGTACTGCAGGCAGCAGATATTTTGTTGCACAGGGCAAGCTATGTTCCTGTGGGCAAAGACCAGGAACAACATTTAGAAATGGCAAGAACTTTTGCAAATAGATTTAATCATCGATATGGTAATATTTTCCCTGAGCCAAAAGCGTTTAATTACAATACTGCGTTGGTAAAAGTTCCTTCCCTAGATGGAACGGGAAAAATGAGCAAAAGCGAAAACCAAAATGCTACCTTGTATTTTGCAGATGATGATGATACCATCAGAAAAAAAGTAATGAAGGCTAAAACGGACAACGGTCCAACCGAAAAAAACAGTATAATGCCTGACTATATAGAAAACATTTTCTCCCTCATGCAACTAGTAAGTAGTGAAGATAAAATTGAAAAGTACACTGGAGATTTTAATAATGCCAGCATTCGATATGGAGATTTAAAAAAGGAACTTGGAGAAGACATGGTGAATTTTATAGCGCCTATAAGACAGAAAGCAAATAAACTTTTACAAGACGAAGAAAAGCTGAACGACATATTGGTATTGGGTGCGGAAAAGGCAAACAAGAGCGCCAATGCAACTATGGAAGCAGTGAGGAGCGCAATGGGATTAACTTATTAAGCACTTCGCTTTAACCGAAAAATTTCCTTAAAAGGAACCATTATAATTTGAGTGGTAGCAATTCATTTCTTTTCGAGGAGTACATTTACTTAAACAAACAAAACATATGAAAGTCTTTCAACCCATCTTTTTAATTGTAGCGCTATCGTGTTGCCAAAATATGATTGCGCAAAATAAGCCTACAGATCTTTTACCACTCAATCCTCTAGTAACAACAGGAAAGTTACCAAACGGCATTACGTATTACATTATGCCGAATTCTAAGCCTGAAAAAAAAGTTGAATTGCGCCTTGCAATTCACAGTGGTAGTGTGAGTGAAGATGATAACCAACAGGGACTTGCACACATGAGCGAGCACATGGCTTTTAATGGCACTAAAAATTTTAAGAAGAACGAAATCGTTTCTTTTTTGCAGGATATTGGTGTTGGCTTTGGTAGCGATTTAAACGCTTATACTTCTTTTGACAGAACGGTTTATATTCTGCCGATACCTACTGATAAACCGGAAAATTTAGAAAAAGGTTTTCAGGTAATAGAAGACTGGGCACATAACGTAACTTACAATACAGAAGACATTGAAGGCGAAAGACAAATTATTTTAGAAGAAAGCAGACTTGGTAAAGGAGCGAATGACCGTATGCAGAAAAAATGGCTTCCTGCGTATTTTAACGGCTCCCGTTTTGGAGATAGATTACCAATTGGAAGAGACAGCATCATCAGCAACTTTAAACCCGAGCTCATAAGAAATTATTACAAAGACTGGTACAGACCGGATTTAATGGCGGTAATTGTTGTGGGAGATATTACCAAAGAAAAAGCGCTGGAATTATTAAACAAACATTTTGCAGGCATTGAGCCCATAGCAAACCCAAGACCTTTATACCCTTTTAATTTCCCTGCATATACTGCCGATCAGGGAATTGTAGTAACCGATAAAGAAGCAACAGGATTTAATGTACAAATGGCTTGGCCTGCATATGCACACAACGGTTTAAATACGATTGCAGATTACAAAGATTTTCTTACACAGTCCTTATTTAATGCCATGTTGAACGCACGTTTTAGGGAAATAACGCAAAAGCCTAACCCACCGTTTTTATTTGCAAACGGAAGTTTTAGCGGTTTCATAAAAGGCTTTAATCAGTTTAGTGTAACAGCCAGCACTGGTACTAATGATCCGGCTAAAGCGGTGAAAGTATTAGTAAATGAAGTAGAAAGAGTAAACCAGTTTGGTTTTATTGCTGCTGAATTGGAACGTGCAAAAAAGAATTTGTACTCCAACTACGAAAGTTCATTTAAAAGTAAAGACAAAACGGAATCTTCCAATTTTGTTGAGGAATATCTTTCTTTATTTTTAGAGGGAGATGCGGCGCCTGGAATAGAAAATGAGTATGCCTATGTAAAACAATTATTACCGGAAATCAGTTTGGTTGATGTAAATAAATTAGCTGATAAATTAAAAGAAAATCCGAAGCGTTTTGTGAATATTACCGGTCCTGAAAAAACAGAAAATTTTAAACTCCCTTCAAATGTGGAATTGGTTGCCATGGTGAACAGTGCTGCTGCTGAGAAGGTAACTGCCTATGAGGAAAATGCTATTTCTGCCAATTTACTTTCTAAAGTTCCTAAAGGTGGAAAAGTTACAAAAAGAACCACCAATTCTTTGCTTGGTACAACAGAACTTACACTTAGCAATGGGCTTACTGTTACGCTAAAGGCAACCGATTTTAAAGCCGATGAAATTAAAATGCAGGGAGAAAGATTTGGGGGCAGCAGCAATTACTCCTTAAAAGATAAATATTCTGCACAGTATGCAACACAGGTTCAAAGCAGCATGGGCTTTGGAAATTTTGCTCCACAGGATCTTACAAAAGCCATGAGTGGTAAAAAAGCAAATGCCTCTGTTTCATTTACAGAAACAAAAGATGTTGTAAATGGAAATGCTACTGTTAAAGATCTGGAAACAATGTTTCAAATGCTTTATTTGAAAGTGACCGAGCAGAGAAAAGATACAGCTTTGTTCCGGTCATTTATAAGCAAGAACAAAGCGCAGGTGGCGGGTATTATGAGCAACCCACAGGCTGCATTTATAGATACCATGTATAAGTTTATTTATGCAAATAATCCCATGGCTCCCGTTGCAGTTCCGCATAGCGAGTATTTCGATAAAATCAATTTGGACAGAGCAATGCAGATTTACAAAGAAAGATCGGGTGATCTCACAGGTATGCATTTTGTAATAGTAGGAAGTTTTAAAGAAGATAATATTGTTCCGCTGGTAGAGAAGTATATCGGCAGCTTACCTGTAAGTGGAATTAAAACTGCTTTTAAAGACAACAAGGTCCGACCTATAAGAGGAAACAAATTATTAGAATATAAAAAAGGAAAAGAGCAGAAAAGTTTAGTGTTACAAATGTATAGTGGCGATGTGTCTTACTCGGAAGATGCTGCTCTAAAAGCAGCGGCCATGACTGAAGCATTAAACATTAAAATAATAGAGGAGATTAGAGAAAAAGCACAGGCAATTTATGGTGGTGGGGTTTTTGGAGCATTGCAAAAGGAACCTTATCCCAGTTATACCATGATGGCACAGTTGCCTACAGGACCAGAAAAAGTTGCAACAGTTTTGAGCAGTTTAAAAACAGAAATTCAAAAGATTCAAAAAGACGGCCCTGCATCTTCAACATTAGATAAAGTAAAAAAACAATGGCTTGAAAAATACAGAGAATCATTAAAAGATAATGACACTTGGATGAATACCCTGATGGAAACAAAAGTGGAAGGCAAAAATGCAGACCGATTTTTAAATTATGAAAAGTATGTGAATGCATTAACCGTAACAGATATAAAAAATGCAGCGCAGATTTATTTAAATCCTGCTAATATGATAACCGCTGTTCAGTTACCCGAAAAACCCGCAGAAAAACCTTTACCACTTGTAAAAGGTAGATCGTCAAAAATTATAGAGACCTTCGATATTACAGATGCAGACATTACAATTGATATTGTAGACAATGCAGAAGTCGATGGTGACCAGGTAAGTTTGTTCTTTAACGGAAATGAAATAGTAAATAAACTGACACTTACAGAAAAAACAGTGTCCTATAAAGTAAAGGCCGTTAAAGGAATCAACAGCATTATTATGTTTGCTGAAAACCTTGGTACAACCCCTCCTAATACTGCATTGATGCTTATAAAAAGTGGCGGGAAAGAATACAGAGCGACGGTGCGGAGTGATTTAAAAGAAAGTGGTGCAATTCAAATAAATCTAAAATAAAATCACTTTATATTTTACCAAAAAAGGCAACACATTAGATTGTTGCCTTTTTATTTTGAGGGATCTTATTTATCATTTTATAAAAAAATTATTAGCGTAAATCCACATAGTCTATATTCAAGCAATAATGAAATTCCATCCTGATTTTTGCTGCAAAAAAATATTTTCTTTGAAATAATTACACTTACTTTCGTAACTTCTTTTTGATAATTAAATAGGTTATGCCCAAAACAAAAAAACCAAAACACATTGCTATTGCAGGAAATATTGGTGCAGGAAAAACCACATTAACTGAAATGCTGAGTAAGCATTACAAATGGATTCCTCAGTTTGAAGATGTAGACCATAACCCTTATCTAAATGATTTTTACGAGGATATGCCGAGGTGGAGTTTTAATCTGCAAATTTTCTTTTTAAACAGTAGATTAAACCAATTATTAGAAATACAGAGAGGAACGGAAACGGTGATACAGGATAGAACGATCTATGAAGATGCAAATATTTTTGCGCCTAACCTGCATGATATGGGCTTAATGGGCAAGCGTGATTTTGAAAATTACTACAAGTTTTTTGAGACCTTAAAGAGCATGGTTCAACCGCCCGATTTACTTATTTATCTGAAAGCATCTGTACCCACATTAGTTTCTCAAATACAAAAACGAGGCAGAGAATACGAAGAAAATATTAGACTTGACTACCTTAAAAAATTGAATGATTATTACAACAGCTGGATTGAAACTTATGCCGAAGGAAAGCTTTTAATTATAGATGCAGATACTAATAAATTTGCTGAAAATGAAGATCATTTAGGTGAAATAATATCTGGTATAGATGCGCAGTTGTTTGGATTGTTTTAAAAAAGTTATAAGTTCAAAGTTTTAAGTTCAAAGTTCAAAGTTTAAAGTTTGA
>JANXTN010000360.1 GCA_025352435.1 Ferruginibacter sp.
GTTTGTTACAACAGCAGCATAAAAGAAATTAGAGAAACAGCTGTAGATATTGAAACCGAAAATGGTTTAGTTACCATTCCAAATGATTGGGTGCTTGCACTCACCGGTTACCAGCCCAACTTATCCTTTTTAGAAAAGGCAGGTATACAATTAAGTGAAGATGAAATTAGAAACCCTTCCTACAATGAAGAGACCCATGAAACAAACGTACCCAACATTTTTCTTGCAGGCGTTATCTGCGGCGGCATGAATACGCATCGTTTGTTTATTGAAAATTCAAGAGAACATGCTTTGAAAATTATGGATGTAATAAAACAGAGAAACTAAAGAACAGTCTTCACCAAAACAGCTATTCATCAGCTCCTTTTTATACTCACAAAAAACCTTGGTATCCAGTAATAATTTGCAAGTGCACTGTAAGGACCGACCTAAGAAAAAAAGCGGTAAGAAAATTTGAATGATTGTCGTTAAGAAATGAAATCAATGTTACAAATGTTTGGAAAATATCTTTTGCCGGTAAGTCGCACCTCTGCTTGGCTCTGTACAAATGTTGTAGCTGATTTCATTTTTCCCGCTCTTCTGCGGGATGATCTTTTTTGTTACTTTTTTGCATCAAGGCAAAAAAGTAAACAGAAGTAATCCTATCACTAAAAAGTTTTGCCGCATAAAACTTTATTATCGGCACGCAAGCAAAACCATTTGCATATTTTCCGTAATTTACTCCTACAAAATAAAATTCATTTATGGCTCATCATAAAGAAGAAACAGGCGGTGAAAACAAAACCCTTCATCACACCCGCAGAAAGTTCTTCAAAATATCATCCGCTCTCACAGCAGTTGCATTAATTCCATCAGAAATTATAAAAGCTGCGGAGGATAAAGTCGATGAAAAAATAGCAGAGAAGTTTGAACAGCAAACCCTCACGCTGGAAATAAACGGTGTACAAAAAACACTTTCTGTTGAACCTCGTGTTACACTGTTAGATATGTTGCGGGAGCAATTAAAACTCACCGGTTCTAAAAAAGGGTGCGACCATGGCCAGTGCGGCGCATGCACTGTGCATGTAAATGGACAAAGGGTTTTAAGTTGCCTCAGCCTAGCTTTAATGCAGAACGGCAAAAAAATTACCACAATAGAAGGGCTTGCAACAGGCGATGAATTACACCCCATGCAGGCAGCATTTATAAAGCATGATGGTTTTCAGTGTGGCTATTGCACACCCGGGCAAATAATGAGTGCTGTGGCATGTGTAAGGGAAGGTCATGCAGATAATGAAGAAGAAATTCGTGCATACATGAGTGGCAACATTTGCCGATGCGGCGCTTATCCGAATATTGTGGAAGCTATTTTAGAAGCTAAAGAAAAAGGAGGAAACCAAATATGATCAACTTTAATTACGTAAAACCTTCTACCCAAAAAGCCGTTACAGATACCTTGGGCAAAGATGCCACTGCACAAATAATTGCAGGAGGCACCAACCTGGTAGATCTGATGAAACGTGGCGTAGCAGCTCCTGAAAAATTAGTAGATATCACTGGTCTACCGTTAAAAAATATTGAGCAGCAAAAAGGTTTTGTCCGCATTGGCACATTGGCTTTAAACAGCGAAGTGGCAGAGAGCGAACTCATCTTGAAAAAGTTTCCGCTGTTGGCTAAAGCGTTGAACGCAGGCGCTTCACCGCAGTTGCGCAACATGGCAACAGTTGGTGGCAATATGATGCAGCGCACAAGGTGCAGTTATTTTTACGATACTGCCATGCCTTGCAATAAAAGAAAAGCAGGTAGTGGTTGCGGCGCCTTAAAAGGTTATAACCGTATGCATGCCATTTTTGGCACCACAGAAAATTGCATTGCTGTGCATCCATCCGATATGTGCATTGCATTGGTTGCCTTAGATGCTACAGTGGTCATCAGTGGCAAGACTGACCGACGAATTCCATTTGCTGATTTCCATCGTCTGCCAGGCGCAAATCCTGAGAAGGACAACACCTTGCAAAAGGGCGAAATGATCACCGCTATTGAAATACCCGACAATGATGCGCTGGCAAAAAGCACGGTGTATCTAAAAGTGCGTGACCGTGCTTCTTATGCATTTGCATTAATTTCTGTAGCTGCTGCAATGGATGTAAAAGGAGGAAATATTTCCGCTGTGCGCCTTGCTATGGGTGGTGTTGCACACAAACCATGGCGCTTAACAACCGCCGAAAATTTCTTAAAAGGCAAAGCACCATCAACAGAAAATTTTAAGCAGGCAGCAGCAATTGCTATGAAGGATTCCAAAGGCCATGGCCACAATAATTTTAAATTAAAGCTTGCACCCAATACAATCTTGCAGGCGTTAACCACCGTTTCAACACAAGTGTAATACTTTTTAGAAGATTGCTTGCAGGAATGGGTCTAACTAAATAATTTTAAATTGTAGCAATAAAAAATAAAAGGGTTAAATATTAGTCCCCAAATGCACCGTTGGGAGCGACCTAAGAAAAAAAGCGTTAAGAAAATTTGAATGTTAGTCGTTAAGAAATGAAATCAATGTTACAAAAGTTAGGAAAAGATTCTATGGCCGTAAGTCGCACTTGTGCTTGGTTTTGTACAAATGCTGTAACTGATTTCATTTTAGACAAACATTCAAATTTTTAGCTTTTTTTCTTAAGTCTTGATCTTTTTTGTTACTTTTTTGCATCAAGGCAAAAAAGTAAATACAGGGAAATATGTTAGTATTAAGCTTTTGCGTATAAAATAATTAAACCTAAAAAATAATATCATGGATGGAAAAATAATAAATATCGATCCGGAAATTTTAGGAGGTATACCTGTATTTTTTGACACAAGAGTGCCCATTAAAAACCTGTTTGATTATTTGGAAACAGGCGACAGCATTGAAACTTTTTTAGAAGATTTTGATGGAGTTCAAAAAAGCCAGGTATTGAAAATCTTGGAAATGTCACAGAAATTAATTGAATCATCAACAAATATTTTAAATGAAAATTTTGCTTGATGAGTGCGTCACAAAAAGACTAATAAAACAATTAAAACAATTTTAAATTAAAGCTTGCACCAAATACAATTGTGCAGGCATTAACCACCCTTACCACACAAGCATAATACAATTTTTATGGGATACCTTTTGGAAGATGATGACCGGGTTACCGGAAGAGATATTGTAACAGGCAAAGCAAAATATGCTGCCGAGCATGATG
>JANXTN010000205.1 GCA_025352435.1 Ferruginibacter sp.
TCCAATGTTGCTGATGAAGTTGCTTTTTTTAAACTGCCCTTGAACATTTATAAAAATGATGCTAATTGGATACAGCCATTGGATAAAGATGTAGCGGAAATTTTTGACCAAAAAAAAAACAAAGCCTTTCGTTTTGGGAAATTAGAAAGATGGATTGTAAAAGATGATGCTGGAAAAGTAATTGGAAGAATAGCTGCATTTACCAATAAAAAATATAAGAACAAAGGAGACGATGTGCCGGTAGGTGGTGTAGGTTTTTTTGAATGTATAAACGACCAACAAGCTGCAAATTTATTATTGGACACTGCAAAACAATGGCTACAGGAGCAAGGCATGGAAGCCATGGATGGGCCCATTAACTTCGGGGAGCGAGACAGGTGGTGGGGAATGGTGACCAAAGGATTTATGGAGCCGTTGTATTGCATGAATTATAATCCACCTTATTATGTAACACTGTTTGAAACCTATGGCTTCAAAGTATTTTTTGAGCAGGTTTGTTTGAGCATGGATCCTAAATCTCCGCTTGATAAAAAAATGTGGGCTAGACATGATGCGTTGGAAGCAGACGGTAATTTTTCATCCGACCATTTACACAAAAAAAACCTGGAGAAATATGCAAAGGATTTTGCAACGGTGTATAACAAAGCGTGGGCTGGACATGGTGGGCTCAAAGAAATGCCATACGAACAGGTGCTTATTATGTTTAAAAAAATGAAGCCGGTGATGGATGAAAAGATTCTGCACTATGCTTATTACAAAAATGAACCGATAGCCATTTTTATAAATATCCCCGATCTTAACCAGTGGTTTAAACACCTGCACGGAAATTTTGGATTTCTACAGAAATTAAAATTCCTCTGGGTGAAGCAATTCAAAAAAAACAAAAAGTTTACCGGTTTGGTGTTTGGCGTAGTGCCTCAGTGGCATGGCAAAGGAGTAGATGCTTACATTATCGGCGAAGCCGCAAAATATGTACAATCTGCCGCAAGCCCATACACAGAATATGAAATGCAGTGGATAGGTGACTTTAACCCAAAGATGCTCAATATTGGTCTGGGTTTAGGAGATGTGCAGCGTAGCCGAAACCTATGTACCTACAGATATCTTTTTGACCGAAACAGAGAATTTAAACGCCACCCCATCTTTAGTTAAATTAGCAATTACCGCCTACAATAATTAAATTCGCAGAAATACTTTCTACCAAAACACCCACAGGATAGTTATTAATAATTATGGAAAAATTTGTTGTTTCCGCCAGAAAATACAGACCGCAGAATTTCAGTACGGTAGTGGGGCAGTCGCATATTACAACTACACTTAAGAATGCTATAAACAACAACCAACTTGCTCATGCTTTTTTATTTTGTGGGCCAAGAGGCGTAGGGAAAACCACCTGTGCAAGAATTTTAGCCAAAACTATTAATTGCGAAAATAAAACTGCAGATGGCGAGGCCTGTAATACTTGTAACAGTTGTGTTTCGTTTGATGCAGGCACATCTTTAAATATACATGAACTGGATGCTGCCAGTAACAATTCAGTAGATGACATTCGCAGTTTGGTGGATCAGGTACGTTTTGCACCGCAAGCGGGACAGTACAAAGTATATATTGTAGATGAGGTTCATATGCTGAGTGCATCAGCCTTTAATGCATTTTTAAAAACGCTGGAAGAACCACCACCCTATGCCATTTTTATTTTGGCAACTACAGAAAAACACAAAATTTTACCAACCATACTTAGCCGTTGCCAGATATTTGATTTTA
This sequence comes from Ferruginibacter sp., assembly GCA_025352435.1. Taxonomy (GTDB): domain Bacteria; phylum Bacteroidota; class Bacteroidia; order Chitinophagales; family Chitinophagaceae; genus Ferruginibacter. Next base: position 1,765 of record JANXTN010000205.1, read on the forward strand.
AAAGAATAACTGCAAATGATACCGTTGAACACCTGAGAGAAATTTGTGACAAAGAAAGTATTACCGCAGAAAATACTGCCCTGCATGTGATAGCACAAAAGAGCGAAGGCTGCATGAGAGATTCGCTAAGCATACTGGATAAAATTGTAAGTTTTACAGGCGGTAAAATAACCTATACAAATACGCTTGAGCATTTAAATATCCTGGATGAAGATTACTTTTTTAAGCTGCTGCAATTTGCAACCGAGCAAAAACTGAGTGAGGCATTGCTGTTGTTTGATGATATAAACCAAAAGGGTTTTGAGGGTGATACTTTTTTAGAAGGATTTATAGAATTTATAAGAAACCTGCTGGTGAGTAAAGATGTAAAAGCTGCCATTTTACTTGAAGTAGCAGAAGATTTTAGAGATAAATATTTACAGGCAGCAAAAGAGATTTCAGCCAATTGGATGATAGCAGCTTTAAATACAACACACGAAGCTGCTTTGCAATATAAGCAAGCCCGCAACAAAAGATTGTGTGTGGAAATGGCTTTGATAAAACTCTGCTACATAAACCAAGCTGTGGAATTGAGCGAAGATGCAGGAGGTACTATTCAAAAAAAAAAATTAGTTGATACCGCAAAACCGGTATCTTTTAAAGGGCTTTCTTTTATAAAAATAAAAGAAGTTGCTGCTGCTGAAATACCGGTAAAAAACAAAGTAAAACCCGAAGTTGCAGCTTTATACGTAAATGAAGAAGCAACATCGATAGCACCGAAAATTATTGTAGATGAAACGCCGAAACCTGCTCCCAAGAATAAAGGAATGGGTTCTTTGCAAAAAATCCGTGCACGTCTATTACAAGAAACGAAACAGGAAAAACCGTTCCTGGAATTAACGATGGAGAATCTTGAAAAAGCATGGACGATCTACACCGAAAACCTTTTTAACGATAAAAAATTCCCTGTAGTTACACAATTTAAAATGGCGGTACTGAGGATTGATGATGAATTTAATTTTACAGTGATTACAGAGGGCGTATTGCAACAGCGATATTTTGAATTAGAAAGATCGAGCCTTATCCCATATATGCAAAAATATTTCGGCAACAAACTATTGAAATATTCTATAGAAGTGAAGGAGCCTGAATCAACCGGAGAGCGTGAACAAAAAACCCTCACATCAAAACAACAATACGAATACCTCATTCAAAAATATCCGCTTATTAAAGAACTGAAGGATAGACTGAAGATGGAAATTGACTATTAAACGAACAACAGTTTACAAGGCAAAAGAATTTTGTTTTTTTTGCAGTAATTTCGAATCTAAATATTATTAAAATACAATTATGGCAGAAGTAATAAGGATGCCGCTGCTGAGCGATACCATGACGGAAGGAAAGATAGTGGCATGGAACAAGAAGGTGGGCGATAAAGTGAAGGCGGATGATGTGCTGGCAGATGTGGAAACTGACAAAGCAACGATGGAAGTAAATGGTTATGTGGATGGAACGCTTTTATATATTGGAGTACCTGAGGGCGAAGCTGCAAAAATTAATCAGATCATAGCGATTGTAGGAAAGGAAGGAGAAGATTATAAAGGGTTGTTGGATAGTGAGGAAGCAAAGGGGACGACAGACAATGGACCACAGACCACGGAGAATAACGAGAACAGCGGACAACAGGCAACTACGGCTGAACCCGCAACTGCTAACCCGCAACCAGTAACTAATAACTCCCAACCCGCAGCCTCAGTTACCCTGCCCGATGGAGCAAAAGAAATAAGAATGCCATTGCTGAGTGATACAATGACAGAAGGGAAAATTGTAGCATGGAATAAAAAAGTAGGCGATGCAGTGAAGGCTGATGATGTATTGGCTGATGTAGAAACGGACAAAGCAACAATGGAAGTGGTAGGTTATGAAGAAGGCACACTTTTATATATAGGTGTAGAAGCAGGGCATGCTGCAAAAATAAATCAGATCATTGCAATTGTAGGAAAGGCAGGAACTGATGTGGCAGCTTATGTAACGGGGCAAGCCGGTCAGATTACGGACGACGGATCACAGACAGAAAAGACTACGCACGAAGGACAGCAGAACACGGAAGCACAACCGTCAACAAATAACCCGCAATCCGAAACTTCTAACACTCAACCTGCAACGAACACTGATGGCAGAATAAAAGCCTCCCCACTAGCTAAAAAAATAGCTGCTGAAAAAGGGCTAGACATCAGCAAGATAAGCGGTACTGGTGATGGTGGCAGAATTACCAAGAGTGATATAGAAGGGTATAAAGTGCAGACTACAGACAACAGACCACAGACGATGGCTGCAAGCGCTCAATCATCAACTTTCAACCATCAACCATCAACAGAATCTTTTACCGACGTACCGCTTACGCAAATGCGCAAAGTGATCGCACGCAGACTTGGTGAGAGTATGTTTACTGCACCGCATTTTTATTTAACCATGGAGTTGAATATGAATAATGCGATGGCTGCACGTACGGCAATAAATGAAGTGAGCCCAGTGAAAGTTTCCTTTAATGATATAATCATAAAAGCTTGTGCCGCAGCGCTTCGTTTACACCCAGATGTAAACAGCAGTTGGATGGGAGATTTTATCAGAAAAAACAACCACATACATATTGGTTCTGCACTGGCTTTGCCTGAAGGTTTAATTGTACCTGTAATAAAATTTGCTGATCAGAAATCATTGTCTCAAATAGCAGCAGATGCGAAAGAATTGTATGCTAAAGCAAAAGATAAAAAACTACAGCCAAACGAATTCAGCGGAAATACATTTACCATATCTAACCTTGGCATGATGGATATTGAAGAATTTACCGCAATTATTAACCCGCCTGACAGCTGCATACTTGCAGTAGGTAAAATTAAAGAAACAGTAGTAAGCAACGGCGGTAAAATTGAAGTTGCCAATGTGATGAAGGTAACCCTAAGCTGCGACCATAGAAGTGTAGATGGAGCGGTAGGTGCGGCATTTTTACAAACATTGAAAAAGTTTGTGGAGAACCCGGTGACAATGCTGGTTTAAGAAATCAATAAATAATTTTAAAGCCTTTCTTATTCAAGAAGGGCTTTTTTATTTGGAAAGAAATATGTTTCATTATTTACTGAAAGTTCAATAATATACCTTACTTTTATTGCATGAAACTGGAAGAAGCTAAACAACAATTTATAAACAGCTGGGGGGCATTTGGAACGCAGTGGGGCATCAATCGCACGATGGCGCAGATACATGCGCTGCTGCTTATTAGTACGTCCCCAATTACACAGGATGATATAATGGAAGAGTTGAGCATCAGCCGGGGAAACGTAAATATGAATATAAGAGATTTGATAGGTTGGGGATTAGTGGAAAGAGTTATTGTTTCCGGAGAAAGAAAAGAATATTTTACTGCAGATAAAAACATATGGAAGGTAGCCACACAAATAATAAAAGAGCGCAAGAAAAGAGAATTGGATCCGATGCTGAAACTGCTCAGCCAATTAGAAAACATTGATGATAAAAAAGAGAAAGATGCCAAAGAGTTTTTAACAGTTGTGGGAGATATAAAAAAGCTGGGCAGCCATGCAGATAGTCTGCTGGACATTATGATAAAAGCAGAAGAGAATAAATTTATAAGTGGGGTGATGAAGATATTCAAGTAGGATGCAAAATCAAAAACCAATCATATTATTTGACGGTGTTTGTAACCTTTGTAACAATGCTGTGCAGTTTGTAATTAAGCATGATCCCGCTGATAAATTTATGTTTGCAGCTTTACAATCTACCACAGGAAAAGCATTGCTGGAAAAACATAATTTACCGCAGCAAGGTTTTGATTCTTTTGTTTTGATACAAGACGAAAAAGTTTTTCTAAAATCTACCGCTGCTTTGAAGGTGGCAAAACAGCTAAGCGGACCGATAAAATTGTTACATGGCTTTATAATTGTACCATCATTTATAAGAAACTTAGTTTATATTTTTATTGCCAAAAACAGATACAAATGGTTTGGTAAAAAAGATAATTGCATGGTTCCTACAGATTCACTCAAAGCAAGATTTTTAAATTGATATTATGCAAAAGAAAACAATAGTAATAGGTGCATCAGAAAATGCAGAGCGCTACAGCAACATGGCAGTAAAAAAACTAGTAGCACACAATCATCCTGTAATAGCAGTAGGCAATAAGAAAGGTGTTATAAACAACATTAAAATAGAAATAGAAAATCCGGTTATAATTGATGTGGATACCGTGACCTTGTACCTTAATCCAACTAATCAAAAGCCCTATTACGATTATATACTTTCACTAAATCCCAAACGAATTATTTTTAATCCGGGTACTGAAAATGAAGAACTGGAAAAGTTTGCTGCTGCAAAGGGAATTAAAATTATGGAAGCATGCACGCTCGTATTGCTCTCTACAAATCAATACTAAAAAAAAATTCTTTTATATAATAAATTCTACAAGCTGTCGTTTATATTATAGAATCTATCCAAGAATCTATAAAAAACACACCAATGAAAAAATACAGCAAATCATTGCTTGCAGTATTGTTATCAATAACTACTATTGCCGGCGTAGCCCAAAATACTGATAGAAGAGCAAAGCTTTACGCAACACTTCCACAAACAATTACCGTTGATAAAAATATTTTTGCTTCTGTCCTTGATGTAACAGAGGGCAAAGAAGTATCAGTGCCACTATCCAGTGAATTTACTTTTACAGGAAAAGTGATAGGCAATTTTACTAAGTACAATAACATGCACACCGTAATGGTTCGTTCAAATGACAACCAAACTTCTATTCTTCAAATTACGGCATTTCCAAATGACAACAATATTTCTTACACCGGACGAATAATAAACAGCAATGCAGCGGACGGTTACGAAATTAAAAATAATAATGGCATTTATACTTTACAGAAGTTCGAGACCCTAAAAATATTAGATCCCTGTAAATTATAGTTCCAAAAAAAAGATACTGATGATCGCCCCAATATCCGATCTCATTTATCATTGAATCTTAAAACCTACTATGATGAAAAACCTTACACAAAAGTTGTGCTTTATTGCGCTGCTCTTTACATCCTTAAATGTCTGCGCACAAATTCCAAATCTAAGCAGCAATCCTGGCACACCAAGTTCTCCAAAGCCCACTATTTTTTTAGATTTTGATGGTCAAACTGTAAGATCAAGCGGATGGCAAAGCGGAACCCCATTTATTTGCGATCCTGCTGCTTTAACTCCATCTCAAATCAATGAGATTTTCGACAGGGTAAGCGAAGATTTTCGTCCTTTTAATGTAAACATTACTACCGATTCCACACAATTCTTAATGGCTCCTCCGCTAAGAAGAGTTCGCATTATTGTAACCCCAACGAGTGCCTGGTACCAAGGCGTGGGTGGCGTTTCTTACACAGGCTCATTTACTTGGGGAGACGATACACCCGGTTTTGTTTTTAGTGACAGACTAGCTAATTCTTCTAAATATGTATCTGAATGCTGCACCCATGAAAGTGGCCATACCCTTGGGCTTGCACACCAGTCTAAATATGACTCTGCATGTAATCTGACCCAACAATACCGCACCGGCACGGGTAGCGGACAAACAGCATGGGCACCGGTAATGGGGAATAGCTACTATAGCAATATGACAGGTTGGGATAATGGCCCAACGCCATCGGGTTGCTCTACTCCGCAGGATAACTTAACAATCATAACTACACAAAATGGCTTTGGATATCGTTCTGATGATTATAGCGGAACATTAGGTAATACAACTACTACTATAAACCCTGCAGGTTTTAATTTGCAAGGAATTATATCAACCAATACTGATGTAGACGCATTTAAGTTTACAATTGCCCAAGGGGGCTATATACATTTAAGCGCAGCACCTTACAGTGTAGGTACTTTAAATGATGGTGCAGATTTAGACGTAAAACTTATGTTGTACAACAGTTCAAAAAATTTGATAGCTACATACAATCCAATAAATACAATGGATGTGGTAATAGATACGTCGCTGAACATAGGTGACTATTACGTTGCCGTGGCAGGTGCCGCAAATAGTAATACCACAAATTACGGAAGCCTTGGCTCGTATACTTTGTCAGGCTACAGAGGTGCGTTACCCATTCGTAATATCAGTTTAAAAGGCTATAATGATAAAGGTCAACATAAACTTAACTGGGAAATAATTGCTGACGAACCGATTGCATCTCAAGCGTTGGAAGTGTCTTCTAACGGAACAGATTTTCATTCAATATTAAATGATGTAGATGGCGTAAGAAAATATGAATACACAGCTTTAGAAAATAATACACTTTTTTATCGTTTGAAGGCAACAAATGTGTTAAATCAGAGTTTATACTCAAACATTTTAGTTTTAAAGAATAACATCAATACCGAGAAATTATTTACAGTTTCCACATTGGTACAGGATAACATATTGGTAAGAGCAACAGATAACTTTACTTATAACTTATTTGATTTAAACGGAAGATTGATTGAAAGCGGCAAACAAATAAAAGGGAGCAGCAACATAAAAGTACAAAACCTTACTAAGGGAATGTATGTTTTGCAGATGATGACAGATAATTTTAAACAGACAGAAAGAATTATAAAACAGTAAGGTAGATTCATGTGTAAAGTAAGGGAGTCGGTGTTAGGGACCGGCTCTCTTTTTATTTTAGGGAAATGATTAAGAAGACTGTATATCAAGACTCAAGTATCGAGAATCAAGATTAGGCACCATCAGCCAATGTCAATTTTATCTTTTGTCTTTAATTTTTTGTCTAATGTCTTGTGTCTTACATCTAGCATCTATTTTCCCTCCAGCTCTTCGTTCGTCTCGCCAATAAAATCAAGTATTTTTTGCTTACCTGATTTTTTTACAGCACTGGTAACAAAATGCCTTGGTAAAAATTGCCATGTTTCTTTCATAGCATTTAAAAAGTCTTTTACATTTTTACTTACTATTCGCTGGTTTTCTTTGTCGCTTTTTGTAAAAGCTAGGCTGAAAGAAATATTCCATAATTTAAGATTCTCCAGAAATTCAAGATCAATTTTTTGCGGACTGTGCCTTGCGTCTATCAATACAAAAAGGTGAGATAAATTTTCACGCTTGCGTAAATAATTCTCAATCATCTGCTCCCATTTTCTTCTGCTTCTTATGCTCACTTTCGCAAATCCATAACCGGGTAAATCTACGAGGTACCATTTTTTATCTGCTACAATTTTCTTTCCTTCTTCTCCGCTGTTACTTACAATTTCAAAATGATTCAACAGTTGCGTTTTACCGGGAGACCCTGAAGTTTTTGCCAGCTTATCATTATTGCAAAGCATATTTATAAGAGAAGATTTACCCACATTGCTTCGTCCAATAAATGCATATTCAGGCCTGTCAGGAGCCGGGCATTTTTCAAAATCAGGACTGCTTATAATATATGTGGCCTTTTTAATTCTCATAAAATGTTATTAGATAAGGCACAAATTTAGCCTTATATCAACATCAAATAAAATTGATGCTATTCCCATCCCATAATAAACAACTTATATTTGCAAGAATGATGAGCAAATTTGAACACGACAACGTGGTGCCTTACAAACATTCTGACCTGAGCAAAAAGAAACAGGTGGCAGATATGTTTGACAGTATTGCCCACCGTTACGATTTTTTAAATCGCTTTTTAAGCGCAGGTATTGATGTGCAATGGCGCAAAAAAGCAATAGGCTACTTAAAAGATATTAAGCCACAAAAAATATTGGATGTGGCAACGGGAACGGCAGATGTAGCACTTATGACTGAAAAAATGCTGCACCCGGCCTCTATTATTGGTATTGATATAAGCGATGGAATGTTGGAAATTGGGAGAAAAAAAATAAGAGAAAAATCATTGGAACCTATCATTCAATTATACAATGGTGATAGTGCAGACATTGCTTACCCTGATAACAGTTTTGATGCTGTAACAGTGGCCTTCGGAGTAAGAAATTTTCAGCAACTGGAAAAAGGCCTATCAGAAATTTTAAGAGTATTAAGGCCCGGCGGCAAGCTGGTGGTATTGGAATTTAGCCGGCCAAAAACATTTTTAATAAAGGGATTTTATAATTTTTATATGAAATCGATTTCGCCTAATATCGCAAAAATATTTTCAAAAAATAAAACTGCCTACGCCTATCTGGATGAATCTATACAAAAATTTCCTGAAGGGAAAAATTTTACCAGCATACTTCAAAATGTTGGGTATAAAAATATTGTAAATAAACCATTGAGCTTAGGAATATGCAGCATCTATTGCGGAACAAAATAATCTTCTTAACCATATTTTTTTTCACCTTTCCTTTTTTAGGACAGGCACAATTACGCAATGAATTAAACCAGCTTCAGCATGATGAGGATCCTCTTCATTTTGGAATAAATCTAGGCGTAAACAGATCACATTATAATATTTTACACAGTAGGCAATTTTTAAAATTTGACAGTGTAAATGTGATAGAAAGTATCAACAGTACCGGTATCAATTTGGCTGGGCTTGTAAGTATAAGGTTGGGTAATTATTTTGATCTCCGTACTTATCCTATAGATTTAATATTTACAGAAAAAGCTTTTCAATACACATTAAAAACACCCGATAAGCCTCGTGGTGAAGATACCTTAACTACAAAAAAAGTGCAAGGTATTACTCTGGCATTTCCGGTGCAGCTAAAATTTACAAGTGACCGCATTGCAAATTTAAAAGTGTTTATGATGGCTGGTGCAAGAGTAGATTATGATCTTGCTGCCAATGCGGGAAAGAAAACGAATGATGATATTATTACGCTGCAAAGACTGGATTATGCTGCAGAAGCCAGTCTCGGCTTTCATATATATTTTCCGGTGTTTGTACTAACGCCTGAGCTCAAGATTTCTTATGGACTAAGAAATGTATTAGCTCCCAATAATGCTCTCAAATATTCTAATACGATTGATAAAATAGCATCCCGGTCTCTTACATTCTCTTTAACCGTAGAATAAAAAGAGCAACCATTTTCATGATTGCTCTTGTAAAATTTTTCTCGGTGGTTTATTAAAAATCGTAAACTCTTTTAAACATATTTAAACGTATTCCAGCCGTAAAAAGCGTTGTATTATTTTGCCCTGCCAGGTTATCAATTTTAAAAGTTCTGTGTTGAAAAGACGCATCTAAAAACAGGTTCTGTTTTAATTCGTACGATACCAATGCGGTACCATTAAAACATGTAGCTTTTGCACCACTACCCACATTATAACCAAGATCACCGGTTCTTGTTGTATAATTTTCAAAAATATTTCCGCCAAAATTTCTACCACTGCTGTCAAGCCCTTTGTAATAATAAATTAGTCTTGCATCTATGGTCCATTTGGGTGCAGGTTGGTAATGCGCTATACCAATAAATTCCTGAAAATTAGCTCCAAGTGGATGAGCAAGTGGCTGATTATAATGTGTGTAATTTGATATTTCACTATAATGAGAGTAAGTAAATGGTCTAACCCTATTTATTTCTCCTTGCAGGTCAAGATTTTTCACACCGAAAGCATCTACATATTTACCACCCAATTGATACGCATATTTATTTACCCAGCTTGTAGGATGGTTTTTAAATTCAGATAAAATAAATTCATCTAATAAAAATTGTCCGTAAAACTGCAAACGGTGTGCAACGTTTGCTTTAAAATCAATACCGGCTACGGCATTGTCAGGGCTTCCAATAGTTCCTTCTATGTGACGATAAAAAATTACGGGATTTAAATATTGAAAATCAAAACGATTTTTCCTGCCAAAAATGATTCCCTCAAACAAACCGATGTTAAGCCATTTTGTAACGTTCATACTCAGGTGGTGCATGGCAGCATATTTTCTATCAAGCAAAGTGTCGCCGGTTTTGGTGAACTGCGGCATGAGCTCCATAAAAATATTCTGATAATTAAACTTCCATACTTTGGTGTTTATTTTTGCAAACAAATAACTGTTGCCCCAGTCGCTTAAAAATAAGCTCCTATAGCCATTACCAATAAAGTTTTTGTCGTAGCCAAGCTGGAAGTCTATAAACTTTGCTGCATTAAATGTTACATAACCTCTGGCGTCAAAATAATCAAACCCTGTTTTTTTAAAAGATTTATAAAAGCCATTACCCGGTACCGCTTTGAAAGTATTTACCTGCTCTTGAAAAAACTTTGGGCCTCTCTCCTGGTTGTCTGTAATGTAAGATGAGAAACCTATTTTTTTCCCTATAAGCCCACGAACATTTACACCACGGGAGTTCAAAAAGATTCTTTCGTCAGTACCCGATTCTTTGCCTTGATGAATTTGCAAAACAGGATTTACTGCAAGAAATAAATCTTTGTTGTTAACCTCTAAAAAGTTTGCCTTGGTTTGATAAAAAGAATTAAGCAGTGGTTTTCTGCTCATAAAGCTTTCCTTGGGCGTATTCACCCATTCGCTGTTATTCATCAATAGACTTTGCAAGTTGTATTCATCTACATCTGTAAGATCCAGATCTGTCCATTCTTTATATTTATCAACCCCGGTAGAATCTTTGTAACCCATACGGGCACTATCTAAAAAGGTGGCTTCCCTTACAATATATTTTCTATTGAAGGGGCGAAGGGTTGAAAAATTAAGATCAGTATTTGTCTGCTGCTTAATTTCCAGTCTGTCAATAAAATGAGACTCCTTTGCACCTTGGTTAAGATACGTAGATTGCGCAGCTGCAGATAGCGGACAAACAAAAACAATCAGTTTGATAAAGCTTTTAATAATTTGCATTTATATTGTATTTTTTGTTTTAAACCATTAACGTATAATCGAATGCAAAAGTATCTTTTTAAAGACATACTTGTCGTAAATGAAGGAAAAATTACCTGCAGCGATGTGCTTGTTGTAAATGAACGAATAGAAAAAATTGCATCCAACATAAATGTGTCTGGAAATATTCATGAAATTGTTGGTGAAAATAAACATCTTTTCCCAGGCGTGATTGACGACCAAGTACATTTTAGAGAACCCGGTCTTACGCACAAGGCGACTATTGCAACAGAGAGTGCCGCTGCCGTAGCAGGCGGTGTTACAAGCTTTATGGAAATGCCCAACACGATTCCAAATGTTTTAACCTTGCCTCTGCTACAAGATAAATATGATATAGCTGAGCAAAGTTCTGTGGCCAACTACTCATTTTTTATGGGAGTAAGCAATGATAATACAGAGCAGGCACTGCGTGCAAATGAACTAAAAAACAAGATTGCCGGGCTCAAGATTTTTATGGGAAGTAGTACAGGAAACATGCTCGTAGATAGTCACGCAACACTCGATAAGATTTTTAGCGGCAGCGAATTATTAATAGCCACACACTGCGAAGATGAAAGAATAATAAAGCAACAGTATGAGAACATTAAAAGCATCAAACCAAATTTAGAAGCTTCAGATCATCCATTGATACGCAATGAAGATGCTTGCTATGAGTCCTCTTTAACCGCCATACAGTTTGCAAAAAAATACAACAGCCGCTTACATATTTTGCATATTTCTACTGAAAAAGAACTGCAGTTGTTTGGCAATATGTTTCCGCTAAAAGATAAAAGAATAACTGCAGAAGTTTGTGTGCACCATCTGCATTTTACGGCTGATGATTATGAAACCTTAGGGTATAAAATAAAATGCAACCCTGCAATAAAAGCACCTCGCAATAAAAAAGCTTTGTGGGAAGCATTGCTCGATGGCAGACTTGATGTGATTGCAACGGATCATGCCCCACATTTAATTACGGAGAAAGAAGGTCCTTACGAAAAAGCGCATGCCGGTCTGCCCCTTGTGCAACATGGCTTACAGCTAATGCTTCAACATCATCATGCAGGAAATATAAGTCTTGAAAAGATCTCCGAAAAAATGTGCCATGCAGTGGCTGATTGTTTTCAGATACCGGAACGAGGCTATATCAGAGAAGGATATTATGCGGACTTGTTAATGCTTGATTTGAATAAACCTTATACAGTAACGCCACAAAATATTTTATACAAATGCGGCTGGAGTCCCTTTGAACAAACCACTTTCCCCGCCACCATAGAAAAAACAATGGTAAATGGAAACTTCGTTTATGAAAACGGCGTAGTTTACGCATCACATAAGGGAAAGAGAATAATGTACGACAGATAGAATAAAGATATAAGATGTGAGACACAAGAGAACTTATGTCTTACGTCCGGCATCTTTTGTATTTTGTCTTGTGTCTCAAATCTAACATCCAATATCTAATTCATGGAAATAGATAAAACCACCCTTGCTGATCTTGTAATTTTTGATAGAGAAGATGAGTTCTCTGTTTTTAATAAAATAAATTTCACGGTCACTTCTCGTGGAAAAGAACAATTAAGAAAAAATATTCTTGCTCCTCTGCCAGATGTGGATGCCATTAAAAATGTACAAAAAACATTATTGTTTATTATTAAGAATAAACAAAATTGGCCTACCATCATCACCAATGGAACAATAATGGTCATAGAAAAATTCTACGAAACCAATATAGATTTAATTCCTGCCAAACCTTCTACTTTAGATGCATTCAGTTATAAAATTCTGCACAGCCACGATTTTTCATTGGTAAAATATTCCGTACGGCATTTTGTAGATTTTATAAAAGGAATGAAAAAAGCAATAACGTTTTTTTTAAGCGAAGAAACAGCAGCTCCCTTAAAAAAACAATTAGTAGAGGCAAAAAAAATGTTGGAGAAAACAGCACTCAATATAATTGAAGAAAATAAAATGGCATCAGATCTTTCCCCATCTCAAATGCTCAAGCTTGCTCATTTTTTAAAATATAATTATAAAAGTAATATGCTGGACTTGCTTGCTATTTTTGGTAAGCTAGATGCATGGTATGGTATGGCTATGGCTGTCAAAAAATACAAGCTACAAATGCCTACTTTTATTGAGAGTAACTTACCTCAATTAAGAGCCGAAAATTTATATCACTTAATGTTGGAAGAACCTGTTTCTTACAATGTGCAATTGACCCAATCAAAAAATTTTTTATTTCTTACTGGTGCAAATATGGCGGGCAAAAGCACCTTCATTAAAGCATGTGGAACGGCTGTCTATCTTGCACATACAGGCATGGGTGTACCCGCAAAAAAT
>JANXTN010000052.1 GCA_025352435.1 Ferruginibacter sp.
TAGAGCATCTGCCTTACAAGCAGAGGGTCCGCGGTTCGAACCCGTGTGCTCCCACAAAGAAAGGTTACCAAATTGGTAGCCTTTCTTCTTTTCTATGTGTTTGTTCAATTAAAATCATTTCGATTTTTAAGTTAGAAAAGACAAAACCCTTATTAAACAACTACATTTTACTTTGCAATATTTGAAAGATTTTCTATTTTTACAGTAATGAACAATCTTCAATTTTCATATTACACACAGCCAGAAACAATAGAAGATGTTGACGTGCTAACGGAAGAGGCAGTAAACATGAGTTTGATTGTCTGGAATGATGAAGTAAATACTTTTGATTGGGTAATCGATACCTTGATTGATGTTTGCGGCCACCAAAGGGAACAGGCAGAACAATGTGCAATGCTTATTCATACGAAAGGAAAATACGCGGTAAAAAATGGCAGCTACGAAACACTGAAGCCGCAAAAAGAAGCCATTACTGATAGGCTGATTAATGCAACTATAGAGTAATATCCGTTTTCCCTTACTTCTTATCTAAATTTATTTTTAAGTGCTTCCAATGCATCTACCATCGTTGCTGGTTTTACTTCTTTTTCTACCGACTTAAAGTTGTTCGTTGGTTTAACTTGTGGTTTCTTATTTTGGGTTGAAGGTACTTCTGTTTGCTTTATCGAAAGTGCAATTCGTTTACGAAGCGCATCTACTTCCATCACTTTTACTTTTACGCATTGGTTTAGTTTTAAAACTTCTGACGGATCCTGAATATACTTGTGTGCAATTTCCGACACATGCACAAGCCCATCCTGCTTCACACCAATATCTACAAAGGCACCAAACCTTGTAAGGTTGGTAATTAAACCGGGCACTTCCATACCCACCTTCACTTCTTCAATGGAGAATATTGGAGCAAATTCAAAAACCTGCACTTCACTTCGAGGATCTAACCCTGGCTTTTTAAGTTCATTTATAATGTCATTTATTGTATGCTCACCAAAACTTGCAGTTATATATTTTTTTATTCGAATGGTTTTCAGCAGAGGTTCATTTCCAATTAAAACATTTACATCTGCATTGATATCTTTTGCCATTTGCTGTACTAGGCTGTAAGCTTCAGGGTGCACAGCGCTTGCATCCAGCACATCTTCTGCACCGGGTATGCGGAGAAAACCAGCACATTGTTCAAAAGCTTTTCCACCTAATCTTGGCACTTTTAATAATTGCTTTCTGCTCGTAAATTTACCTACCTGTTTTCTGTAGGTTACAATGTTTTCTGCAATTGTACTACCAATACCACTTACATAACTTAGCAAATGTTTGCTGGCAGTGTTTAAATTTACACCCACAATATTTACACAACTCACCACTGTCTGGTCAAGTTTTTCTTTTAATCTTGGCTGGTTCACATCGTGCTGGTACTGCCCTACTCCAATACTTTTTGGATCTATTTTTACCAGCTCTGCCAATGGATCCATCAGCCTACGACCAATACTCACAGCGCCTCTAATAGTAATATCCTGATCCGGAAATTCTTGTCTGGCAATTTCTGACGCAGAGTAAATGCTTGCACCATCTTCATTAACCAGATAAACAGGAATGCCAATATTTAGTTTTTTGATAAATTGTTCTGTCTCACGGCCGGCAGTACCATCTCCTATGGCAAAAGCTTGTACGTCATATTCTTTCACCATAGATCGGATGATATGTTCCGCTTCATCCACCCTATTCTTTTCATGTACAAATATTAACGCTGTCTTTTGTAGTTCGCCTTTTTCATCTATACAAACCACTTTACAGCCGGTTCTATAACCAGGATCAATTGCCAAAATTCTTTTGCTGCCTAAAGGTGAACTCAACAATAACTGTCGCAGATTTTCGGCAAAAACATTAATGGCTTCTTCATCCGCTGCTGTTTTTAATGCAGACCTAAATTCTGTTTCAAGACTGGGCTGTAACAAGCGTCTGTAACTTTCTTTAATAGCTTTCCGTATCTGCTCGCTGCAGCTACTCATGCCTAAGATGTAAATATCTTCTACAATTTCCAGCGCTATTTCCTCTTGTGGCTCGATGGATATTTTCAAAAATCCTTCTAAAAATCCACGCAAAATCGCCAGTGTTCTATGCGATGGAATGGTAGATATTTTTTCAGAAAACGCATAATAATCTTTGTACTTTATTGCTTCATTTTCCTTGTCAGAATTTACGGTGCTTTTCATTAGACCTTCTCTTTCAAAAAACTTTCGCAGTTTTTCTCTAACCGTAATATTTTCGTTTACCGTTTCTGCAATAATATCTCTTGCGCCCTGTAGTGCGGCATCTCCAGTTAATACTTTTTCATTAATAAAAGCTGCCGCTTCTTTTTCTATATCAATATCCTTTTGTTGCAAAAGCATATCAGCCAAAGGTTGCAGGCCATTTTCTCTGGCGACAACAGCTTTTGTTTTCCGCTTTTGTTTATAGGGCAAATAAATATCTTCCAGGTTACTGATGGTAATAGCTGCATTAATCTTTGCCTGCAGTTCTTCTGTCATTTTTCCCTGTTCGGTTATTGTTTTTTCAATAAATTCTTTTCGTTCTGTAAATTCAATCATTGCCTTATTCTCATCTTGTATTTGTTGGATCTGCACTTCATCCAAAGCTCCGGTGCTATCTTTCCTATAACGAGCTATGAATGGAATGGTACTTCCCTCGCTTAATAATTGTAATACAGTTTCAACCTGAGATGGTTTTATAGAAAGTTTTTGTGCTATGATATTGTTGAACATGGATGGTTGCGGGTGATGGTTAAGGGTTATTAAAATTTGGGCAGCAAAAATAACGGTTGATATTGAAATAAATAAATGAAAAAATAACCGGCAATATGCGTTGCTATTTTATAGAAAAGATTGGGGGTTAAATAACTTTCAACCATAAACTTTGACCCGGAAACTCCTAATTCAACACAATCTTCTTCCCCGGATTTCTTTCTGCGTAGTTGTAAATGCTGTTTCTTATAAAATCATTATCAGTATAGGGATCTAGCGAATCCTTTAAATCGTTTACAGATGTGGGCTGTAGCTGTGAAGGAATATAGCCCATTCCCCAAAAATTACCTTTCTCTATTAAAAAACAAAGATTCTTACCAGCCTCTATACCATCGTCTACTAAAGCAAATGTTGGAAGTTGTGCATGCAGACTTGTAATAGCATTTTTCACTTTACCGTTGTAATAAAGCGGTGGTTCTGTAAACTCCATATCACTTTCTGCAAAAGGTGTCTTATCTACATAACAGAGTTTTGTATTTAGC
>JANXTN010000060.1 GCA_025352435.1 Ferruginibacter sp.
AACCTGCCTTTACAGGGTTAGCGTGGATGTAATCGATCTTTTGCTGTAAAACCATTGGTGAAAATAAGTCAACCGATAGCGGATTTCTTTTCCATATTTGATATGCTCTATCTTTTAGATTTACTTTAAAAGTTTCTAATAAAGCTGGGCTGGTATGCTTTAAATCTTCTTTAATTTTCTGAGCAGTAAAAGTCATAAAATGATGTTGAAGCTTTGCTTTGGTAGTTGAGTGTAGTGGTTGCCAAACAATATGAATATGGTTACTCATAATAACCAATGCAAACAGTTTGACCTTGTTTTCCTTCACGCAAAACTGTAGACTTTCTATTATTATATCCTTGTATTTTTTGTTACTTAAGAGTGGTTGCCAGTTCAGTATAGATGCAGTATAAAATTGCGGCCATTCTGTAGAAAAGATCTTCTCCATAAAATCAAAATACAAAAGATTTTTTATTAGTAGTTATTCGCCCAATGTTGTTGGTGCGCTCGGCTACTACCCTGGCTGCAAACCAACAACCGCGAAAGTAGTTATTCGTCCAATGTTGTTGGTACGCTCTGCTACTACCCTTGCTGCAAACCAACAACGGCGATCGTTAAAATTAGGCAGTGAATTGAGGGTGGTAGTATTTTTTGCCAACAACGGCGAGAACAATTGCAATCTCCTCTTTTGTCAGCCCATAAAGCTCGTACACAATTTCATTTATGCGCTGTTCACAATAGTCAATGCGATTTTGAATTTGGTCAAGTTTGCTTTGAAGAGTTTGTTTTTGTTTGTCCTTATTAAGTTCTAAAAGTTGATTTACCAATTTTGTTACTTCATCATAAGAACGCTTTTCATTCTGAATTGCGTTATCAATTACCTTGATTGGAAGTTTAGAAACGTACATTGGTTTATATTCAAAAAATCCTCCTTGCTTAGTGGCTGCTATTGATTTTATATAAAAGTCGAGAACCTTAGAAGATATTACTCCGAGTAAATATTTATCGTCCGTAGAAATAATACTTGTTTTGTCATTAGAATAAAATTGATTTTCATCATAGGTATAAGAAGCCGATTTTACAATGGCAGGGATAATAATTTTAGGCTTCTCAAATTTTTTGTAATAATCACAGGCTCTTAACTCCCACCAATACTCACCTTTATCATATCTCTTCTCACCTGCTTCTTCAAATTCTTTAAGGTAATTGGCAATTGCAGGATAATTTTCAACCAGCCATTTCCAGCCATTTTTTGGATTATCCCCTTTCCTATTAGTAAAGCCTTTGGGGAAGAAAATTAAATACCTATCACTTTTTGGAAATTGATATCGTTTAACGTCCTTACCTGCTAAAAATGGTTTTATGATTTCTACACTGTTTTTGTCTTCCCTAATTATTTTATCTTTTGTAGCGCCGTCTATTACAAATGCTTCATTTAATCCTGTCAAAATTCCACGGAAAATATTACCATTTACATATTTTTCTAACGAGACTCCTGTTGCAAGTAATTTTTTCAAAAGAGCTTGTTCTATTTCGCCTCCCAAATTCCATCCTGCGGTTTCCAAACTATCCCAATAAAGTGATTTCTTATTCTCATATATGTAAGCTTCTAACGTCTCAAACTCCAATGTTTTTACAGCGGTTACCTCAATATGATGATCTTTTAATTTTGCAACATTTCGCATTGGTTGAACGATAATTATCGCCGGGTATGTGGTAGCAGTTTTAAAAACTGGCAAGTCACCAAAATCAACTATCTCTTTTATGAGTTGGTGCTTTAGCCATTTGCGCAATGGTTCGCCATAATTTGCCCTCATCCATTTATTCGCCACTATGATTCCGAAATAACCATCTTCATTTAGCAGCTCAATTCCCTTTTCAAAGAAGTAACTGTACAGATCCGCCATGCCATGGTACACCTTATATTTCTGTTGAAAATATCCTTTTTGTATTCCCAATAACTCTTGTCTCACATACGGCGGATTCCCAATCACACAATCAAATCCACCTTGTTTAAACACTTCCGGAAAAGCCTTCTTCCAGTTAAAAGGTTTTATCTTTTTCTCTTCACCAAAATCTATTTCCGAAGCATAAAAATCAATGTCTATTAAACTGTTGCCATCTTTAATGTTTCCATCCAATGTTGGCAATACACGTTCATGAAAAAGTTTTAGCTGAGATGATATACTTGCTTCCGTTTCACCCTCCATGCACTTTAGCAGCAAAGAAAGTTTGGTTACTTCCACAGCATTTGCATCAAGGTCAACACCATAAATATTGTTCAGCAGTATGCGTTTCTTTTCGGCGGTTGTAAGGTTGCCCTCCGGCGTAAGCGGATTGGCCTTACTGCCTTTGCTTGGCTTGCCGTTGTTGGTATAATAATCTTTGTGGTGTTGTAATAAGTATTGGTAAGCGCCTATTAAAAAGCTGCCGCTTCCACAAGCGGGGTCCACCACTTTTATTTTGGTTATGTCTTTCGGTGCTTTGCCATCTATAAGTTTGCCTACAGTATTTTTTACAATGTACTCCACAATGTATTGCGGTGTGTAATAAACGCCACCCGCTTTTCTTACCTCGGGCTTTTCTTCAATAACCGCTCTGCCGCCTTTGCTTAGCGATATTGTTTTTCCTAAAAACTGCTCATAAGCACTGCCCAGTATTTCAACAGAAATAACCGAGAACTCATAAGGGCTTATTGGGTAATACAGATCATTGATAATGCTCTTGATGATTTTATTATCAATGGCAATGCTGCCACTTATTTTGTCTTTGGCAAAATCAAACAGCCCTGAATTATATTTTTGATCTGCAGTATGAAACTGCTTTAAAAGATTCTGATAATAGTCTTCACTCTTTAATGTGTCTTGCAAATTGCCATAGCGTTCTACATTTCTGTCTTCTGCAATGCGTAGAAAGATTAGTCGGTCTATAATGTGCTGCACTACAAAGTTCAGTTCATCTTCACCAATG
>JANXTN010000077.1 GCA_025352435.1 Ferruginibacter sp.
TTAAAATCATTTACATGAATACTTGGAAAGAATATCAGGAACAAAACAAAGAAAGATTTTTAAATGAGTTACTGGATTTATTGCGCATACCGAGTGTGAGTGCAAAAGGAGAACACAAAGCAGATATGCTAAAATGTGCCGAAGCAGTAAAAGCCAGTTTGCTTGAAGCTGGTGCAGATAGAGTTACTATTTATGAAACGGAGGGGCATCCAATTGTTTACGGAGAAAAAATAATTGACCCGGGTAAACCCACAGTATTGGTTTACGGGCATTACGATGTGCAACCTGCAGAACCACTAGAGCTATGGAACAGCCCTGCTTTTGAACCAACTATTGTGGATGGAAAAATATTTGCAAGAGGTAGTTGTGATGATAAAGGCCAAATGTATATGCACGTAAAGGCATTGGAAATTTTAGTAAAGACAAATACTCTTCAAAACAATATTAAATTTTGTATAGAAGGTGAAGAAGAAATTGGTTCTCCAAACCTTGGCAAATTTGTAGCGGCAAATAAAGAATTATTAAAGGCAGATTGTGTTTTAATAAGTGATACGGCAATGCTTAGTTTAGATACACCAAGTATGGATGTTGGTGTACGTGGCCTAAGTTATATAGAAGTAGAAGTAACCGGCCCAAACAGAGATTTACATAGCGGTGTTTATGGTGGTGCAGTTGCAAATCCTATCACTATATTGGCAAAAATGATCGCTTCTTTACATGATGAAAACAACCACATAACTATACCCGGCTTCTACGATGATGTAATAATTTCTACAGATGAGGAGCGTGCATTAATGGCGAAAGCGCCTTTTAATGAAAATGAGTATAAAGATGAACTCGGCGTAAAGGAATTGTGGGGCGAAAAAGGCTATACAACAAATGAAAGAATAGGCATTAGACCAACCATTGAGTTAAATGGTATCTGGGGAGGTTATACAGGTGAGGGTGCGAAAACAGTTTTGCCCAGCAAGGCATTTGCAAAAATTTCTGCAAGGCTTGTTCCTAACCAAGGATCAGATAAAATAACTGAAATATTGATCAATCATTTACAGAAAATCGCTCCACTAAATATTACAGTTAAAGCAAGCCTTCATCATGGTGGCGAACCGTACATGACGCCCATTGACAGCAAGGGTTACAAAGCAGCAGCAAAGGCCATTGAAACAACTTTTGGAAAACTACCAATCCCGGTTCGTGGTGGTGGTAGCATTCCTATTTGTGCTTTATTTGAAAAGGAACTTGGAATTAAAATTGTATTTATGGGCTTTGGTCTGGATAGTGATAATCTTCACAGCCCAAATGAGAAATTTAATTTAGAGAATTATTATAAAGGGATTGAAACCATTCCATACTTCCACAAATATTTTTCAGAAATGTTTTGATTTTACTGAGACTTACATCAAACCGACCGTGCGTCGGTTTTTTTATTCTCTTTTTTTTGTAGAATTTTAATTAGTTATGGGGCATAACAATATTTTCCTCAAATCATAATTTTACTTAACAAACTTTTATATAAATTGTCTTCTTAAACTAAAACTAACATGAAAAAATTTACACTGTTTTTTCTTTTCTCCTTTTTCTTGCTGGCCGTACAAGCACAAAACAAAGAAGTAACGGGAAAGGTTACAGATTCAAAAGACGGTTCACCTCTGGTTGGTGTGACGGTGAAAGCCAAAGGTGCTGCCAATTCTACAACTACTAAATCAGATGGTACTTTTTCCTTAAGTGTTCCAACAAACACCAGAGCTTTGGTGGTATCGTACGTTGGATTTAAAGTGCAGGAAACCGGAATTGATAACGTAGGAAACATTGTTCTTTCTCAGGCTGAAAATTCCTTATCAGAAGTAATTGTGGTGGGTTTTGGTACAAAAGCTAAAAGAGATTTAACCGGGTCTATAGCTAAAGTTAGTGCAAAAGATATATCAGGTACTCCCGCCATATCTTTTGAAAGCGCTATCCAAGGCCGGGCCGCGGGTGTTTTTGTTGAACAACAAAATGGTAAGCTGGGTCAGGGTATTAAAGTAAGGGTTCGCGGTGCAGCATCTATTACAGCTGGTGGCGATCCTCTATATGTAGTTGATGGAATAACCTTACAGAACAGCAGTTTATCAAGCAATGGAGCTGCAACAAACCCGCTGGCTGATATCAATCCAAATGATATTGAATCAATTGAAATTTTAAAAGATGCTTCTGCAACTGCTATTTATGGTGCAAACGGATCTAACGGGGTTGTATTAATTACTACTAAGAAAGGTAAAGTAGGGAAATCAAAAATTGAATTTGGCTATTTTACAGGCAATCAAAAACCAACGGGTAAAAGAGACTTTTTAAATGCGCAGGAATACGTAGACTATTTTAGAATGGCAGCTGCAAACGCATTTAGGTTAGATCCCTCATTCGATTATGTAGCATTTACAGAGAGACGTTTAAAAAGATATTCAGCAGGTAACGATGATTACAAAACTGCGAAAGTAAATACAGACTGGCAGGAAGAAGCATTTCAAAAAGCCCCCATCAGCCAATATGATTTGAATTTTTCCGGAGGAAATGAAAAAACCACTTTTTATATGGGTGGGCAATACATAGATCAAAAAGGAATTATTGTTAGAAACAGCCTTAAGCGTTATAGCGGCAGATTAAACCTTGAACACAAGGTTAGAGACTGGTTATCATTCGGTATGAACATGAGTTTTGTTAGATCAAATAACAACAGAATTTCAAACGATAATGCATTTTCTACTCCTTTGCAAATAGTTGCACTTTCCCCTATCACTCCATTAATTGACCCTAGAACGGGACAAACAAGTGGTGCTTTGGATACCC
>JANXTN010000079.1 GCA_025352435.1 Ferruginibacter sp.
CATCCAAAGCAGCAGCACAACCCTGTTGGGTAGGGCTCACGGCACGCAATTGTCGCAATACTTTGTCAATCGCATCGTCCACCTCCGTCCACTTGGCGCCATTCATGGGCTTTAGTTTACCCTGTGCCTGGTCCCACTCATGTTCCAGATCTGCCACCCGGGTTTTGGCAGCATCCAGTTTATTGGCAGCCACCATTTGCCTGGTATCTGTTGCAATGCTGGCAAACAGGGATAGATCTCCAAGCGGCTTGGTAGATGCCGCAGTAGCTGTTTGTGTATCTCCTTTTGTAGTGGGAGTTGTTGCAACTGCAGGCGCATCTTTTTGTAAGCTCGCATGGCGCCAGTAATAAGCCGTTACACCTACTATTACAAATACCGCCACTGTTATTACTGTCTGCCATATTAATCCTTTGCCTGTATCATCGGCCGTTTCAGCCACAGCCCTTTCAGTAACATCCTTCTTTGTAAAACTGAAATAAAGTATAATGGCAAAAATACCCGCCAGAAAAATCACACTTGTAAGGGTAGCGCCCAGCCCAAGGCCACCGTATTTTGTAGGTTGAGATAGCAGATCACCGATAGATGCACCCAGCGGTCTTGTCATTATATAAATGATCCAAAAACTCAACACCCCATTTAGTTTTAGCTGTCTTGCTACAATTACTATCACAATAATAGCTGCCACTATCAGCCCGGTTACGAGGTAGCCCAGGCCGAGGCTTTCAGCCATCAGATCTCCTGCGGCTGTGCCCAGTGCAAAAGTAAACAGCACGGTGAGCCAGTAAAAAAACTCCCGCCGCATAGTATAAATAGAATGAATGGAAAGTGTTTTTTCTTTGGTATACCACAAAGCAAAACTCAGCAGCAGCAATATGGAAAACACGATGGTGCTTGTTTCCAGCGGCACACTCAGTTTGTCTGTAAGTATATCTGTAACGAGCGTACCAAATACGCTGATAAATACTACCGTTACCCAATAAAGAACAGGGATATATTTCTTAGCCCTCATCTGAAAAAACAGCGCTATTACTAATAATACTCCCATCACTACCGATGTGCCCGTAAGCCCAAAGTTTAGGTTCACATTGAGGAAGTCAGCAAAGGTTTCTCCCACCGTTGTGCAAAGCACTTTTATTATCCAGAAGAAAAAAGTAACCTGCGGTACTTTGTTAAATAAGGTGCTGCTGCGATTGTAATGAGGTATTTCCATTTGGGTATGTAGTTAAAATTTAGAAATACATAACCTGCAAATTAGCTGCCTTTTTTAAAGTCTATGCTTTTCAAATAATAATTATAAAACAAACAGTGGAGAAGTTCAATAGAAGTATACCCATGGTTGAAAACTTCACAAAGCTTCCCCACTGTATATTTTTACAAAGCAGGCGCCAAAATATAAAATAAAAGAAGTGTAAAATACAAACAGCAACACCAGCACCAATGACCCGGAGGCGCCATAGAGTGTGCCAATATTACCATCTACAAGCAATACTTTTAAAATAGATCTGCCGCCAATAAAGAGAATGCCTGTGAGCAAGCCACCTACAATACAGGCTTTCCACGGCGGGCGGCTTTGCGTTAAAAACCTAAAGAGTATCATAAACCATGCAGACACCATGATGGCTGCGGTTATTTCGCTAAATACAATTCTGAAATAAATACTGCTGCCGCCAAAAAGCTTTTCAATGTATTCGCCACTTAAGGCTTCCAGGCTGCGAAGCATTAATTCTGCAATAAATAAAATGCCTACAAACAATATAACTGCCACCGATTTGAGCCTGCTGCCAAGGCTTATTAAAAAACCTCTTATTTTATTTTCTCTGATATCCCAAAGTTGCTCAAAGCTATTTTTAATAACCTTAAAAAGGGTGGTTGCTACAAATAACAGAAATATAAAACCTGGTATAATTACATAAGAATCTTTGCTAAAATCTCTTATGCTCAAAATCACTCCTCTTACCTGTTGCGCTCCTTGCTCGCCGAGCGTTTTACTAAGGTTATCTAAAAGGCCCATGCCTATAAATTTTGGCGATGTGAGTAAGCCAAATAGCTGTGCCAGTATAAATATTATGGGTGGCAATGCAAAAGTGGTAAAGAATGCGGTGGCCCCTGCAAGCCGCAGTGGATCGTTGCTGCGCAGCAATTTTAACGCAGGTATAAAGCTGTGCAGAAACAGTTTTACTTCGGTATGTTTTTGAAGGGTGGGGTTCATTGCAATAAAGGTAGCGTGGGATTTTGTTTGTATAAAATTAGTTTATAGGAAACTGATGAGGCTAGTAAAGAAATAGAATTAATAACTTTTACTTGAAATGAAAGTTGCTATGAATCGCTTAAATTTGAGTAAACGATTTACGATGTCCACTAAAGAATTAAGAAGACGTTTAATTGAAAAGAT
This sequence comes from Ferruginibacter sp., assembly GCA_025352435.1. GTDB lineage: Bacteria > Bacteroidota > Bacteroidia > Chitinophagales > Chitinophagaceae > Ferruginibacter. Next base: position 2,393 of record JANXTN010000079.1, read on the forward strand.
TGAATTAACTGATGATGACAATTTACTTGAGGAAGCTTCTCGTCTTCTTGAAGTTGGTCTTGATGATAATGCAATGTATATATTGAATGCTACACAGCACAAAGCCATTGATGAAGCAAGGAAGCAATTTGATGAAGGAGCTTCCTTAACAAATGAAGAAGCAAATAAAGAAATAGGTGAATGGCTAAGCAAATAATTTGGTCGTTGAATGCCCAAACTGATAGAAAGGAAATTTTATTATACTGGATTGAACGGAATAAGTCTACTCGCTACAGTTACAAATTAAATCAACTTTTTAAAGAAGTTATTGAGCTACTAAGTGAGCATCCTTTTGTTGGAAGACCTACTGATAAATCTCCGTCGGTAAGAATAAAGATCGTGAAAGAATACTTACTGATTTTTTTAACTGTTTGGGATGGGCATCAGAATCCTGCTAAATTAGAGGAGGTTCTTAAATAAAATATCCTAATAACTTCTTTAAGTGATCATAAGCATTCTACATGCACATCCACAAAAATATCCTCATCCCCGGCGCAGCAGGCAAACCAATAGCCCTTGACATTTTTTATACTGATCCGAAAACTGCAAAGCCCGTTGTTATTTATGCCCATGGGTTTAATGGCTTTAAGGACTGGGGCAATGCAGATATTATTGCCGGGCAATTTGCAGCAGCAGAATATGTATTTGTAAAGTTCAATTTCTCCCACAATGGCACCACGCCACAGCACCCAGAGGAGTTTACAGATTTAGAGGCCTTTGGCAATAACAATTATACAAAGCAATTGTTTGATATAAAAGCTGTAGTTGACTGGGTGTGCAATGCATATAATATTCACATTAAAGCCATCGATACAAACAGCATCTGTCTGATAGGCCACAGCATGGGCGGCGGCATATCAATCCTCCATGCTGCAAAAGACAACCGCATAAAGAAACTAATTACCTGGGCTGCCATCAGCGAATGTAAAACACCATGGACCAACTGGAGTAAAGAGAAAATACAGGAATGGAAACGCACCGGTGTTGAATATTATTTAAATGGGCGCACCAAACAAAACATGCCTTTATATTACCAGTTGCATCAGGATTATCTGCACAATGCTGCTTTACTAAATATTGAAATTGCTATGCACAGCCTGACTATACCGGCACTCATTTGCCATGGCACATTAGATACCGCAGTTCCTATAGAAAAGGCGCACGACCTCCACAATTGGCAACCTTCTTCAAAAATATTTACTGTAGAGAGTGATCATGTATTTGGGCGTATGCATCCGTGGAAATCTGATGCACTTCCACAAGCTATGCAGGCAGTAGTAGATGAGACGATTGGATTTATGGCAGTATGATTAAATGATACTTCTCACAAAAAGTTAATGGTTAGAGGGGAGATATTGTAAGCAAAGAGAACAAAGAGAGAAGAAGGGAAAAAGAGAAGATTATTGTTTTTCAAACTGTGCAGAAATCATTTCACGCAAAAAAAGAAAGGGCAGAGGATTAAAAGATATTCCTTGGCGGCTTTTTCATCTTGCCATTTTTTTACGAGCAAAACAACCCTCCACTTTTTTGGTAAAGTTTTTGTCTTTGTAGCATACTACATGGCAAAGCTTCCTACAAAAATTTACACAGGTATTTCAGGCTTGCTCGTGCCTGGCAATCAATCTACTTATCCGCCTGCGTTTCAGGGTAAAAGCAGGTTAGCATATTATGCGCATTTTTTTAACAGCATAGAAATAAACAGCTCCTTTTATAAAACTCCGCAGCCTAAAACGGTTGCTAAATGGGGCGAAAGTGTTCCGGCTAATTTTAGGTTCACCTTTAAATTATCTAAAGCAATTACCCACAGCAAAGGGCTGGAGTATGATGAAAAGGAGCTGGAGAAATTTATGAACAGCGTTGCAGAAATAGGAGATAAAAAAGGTTGTCTGCTGATACAATTCCCGGGGTCGTTTCGCATAGACAAACTGGATAAATTGCAACAGTTACTCAGCGATATTGAATGGTATAATGAAGGGCAGTGGCAACTTGCAATAGAGTTTAGGCATTTATCCTGGTACGAACAGGAAACCACCGAAATACTACAGGAATACAATGCAATTATAGTGTGGCAAGATAAACCCGCTGCAGCAACACCAACCAATATCACCGAAAGGAAAAAAGTTTACGTTCGTTTGCATGGCCCCGAAGGAAATTACAAGGGCGACTATGAAGATGCCTTTTTAAAGTCGTTAGCTAAAAAAATGAAGCCGATGCAAAAGAACAGGCAAACAGTTTACTGCTATTTTAATAACACCATGGGAAGTGCCCTTCAAAATCTGCAACTCCTCAATAAATATTTAGGAATAAAATCCGGTGATAATTCGGGATAAAACTCTTCTTGTTACAGTTATTTTCCACTGCGTTCAGTAATATTAATACCGTTATAAAACACTACTTTCGTAACCATAAAAATCCGTCAAAATATGAAGAAAATAATCGTTTTGCTTGTATTGATTTCAAGCTTATTACAGGCCCGTGCAGATGAAGGTATGTGGCTCCCAATGCTGCTTGGGCAGCAGGTTTACAACGATATGGTAAAGCGTGGGCTTAAGCTTACCAAAGAGCAGTTGTACTC
>JANXTN010000092.1 GCA_025352435.1 Ferruginibacter sp.
GCTGAGGGTTGTTTTAAAATATATTCAAGAACCATAACCCGCATAGGAGTTGGCGTAATCTGCTTTGCTATAAGAATGTTTTCTAATTGTATGCTCATCTAATTTTGTTTAATTTATTCTACTTTTTCCTCACCCTTTTTAGCATTTTCTATAATATTGCCTTTGACAAAGAGTACTGCTTTTAAAATAGTTTGCCACTCCGGTTTTTTGCGAAGGAGAAATTCAAGATCCATCCCAAAATGTTTCATCTCTTCCTGCTGAGCATTTTTCATAATAGCTTTTGCTTCTTTGTCTTTTTCAACTGATATTCTTTGCTCATACCAACCAATGGCTTCGGCTTCTTCGGTTAACGAAGTTATCATCCTGGCAAAAGTGCGGGTGGATGCTGATAATTCTTCAGGCGGTTCATGATATTGATCAAATCCCATAGTTTTAATTTTTAATGATGAATAAGGAATGTTTATATTTTAAATACTGTCTTCGGGCATAGTAGTAATAAGCAGGTTATTCAGGCGCTCTGTAAGTTCGGGAGGCAAATCTTTATTAATTATTTGCAGACAAAGGGTTTGCGAGACCTCGTCAACCTTCAGGACAAATGCATCTGTAATTATCCTATCCTTGAAGGAAAGATCAAATTCGGGTTGAAGTTTTTCTGCTTCCTCAGTAAAATTCTTTCGCCACTTTACAAGTTTTAATTCATCCATTGTTCTCATTTTATTTGTGGCGGCATTGATTTTACTAATGCATCATATAATGCATCTGCCACAGGGTTTGGTAATACATTTGCAGAGGATAGAATGATATTCAGAATGCCTTCCTGTTCTTTCAATTCATAATAGTCCTCCAACTTTCCGGGGAGTAACATTGAATCAAACATTACTTCAACCGATTTAACTTCTGTATTAAAACTTTCAAGCCATTTTTTTGTATCCTGTTTCATATTGTTTTATGTGAATTGAAAATATATTAATGTGACTGCAGCTGCTGTCATTATTATCAGTGTTATAAAACCTAACACGTTAGATAGTTTCCCATTTGTATGATCCTTCATAATTTTTTTGTTATTAGCTATATGCAGGAGGATCCCGATCAGCACCGGAGATGTAAGACCATATAATATAGCGGTATAAAGCAGCGCTTTAATAGGGCTTATTCCAATTTCATTTAATAATAAACCGACAATCAGAGAAATAATTATTACAATATAAAATGGCTTTGCCTGGTTGAATTTTTTGTCAAGATTTCCTTTCCAACCAAAGGTTTCAGAAATAATATAGGAGAGAGAACCACTTAATACCGGAATAGCTATTAAACCGGTTCCTATAACTCCTATGGCAAAAAGTAAGTAAGAAAATTTCCCTGCTATAGGCTCAAGTGCTTTTGCTGCCTGTTCTACGGTATCAATCTGCGTGATCCCTGCCCCAAATAAAACGGTACCTGCCGTTAAAATAATGAAAAACATTACCATCACCGATAGGAACATACCTACTATTACATCTGCTTCCATTCTTTTAATTAAGAGACCCATAAAACGTTTTTCTTTCTTCTTTGTTTCAGAATCCGTTTCAGTTGGCTTACAGATTTTTCTTCGTGCTAATATCAGTTGTTGTGATTTTTGTACATCTTCCGCTTCCATAGAAACCTGCCAAAAAAACAAGTAAGGGGAAATAGTTGTACCTAAAATTGCTACTATGATTTCAATAAATTCTTTATTAAATTTTAAGGTAGGGATGAGTGTTCCTCTAAAGACTTTACCCCAATCAGGGTGCGTAAAAAAAGGAATTGCTATGTACAAAAGAAGGGATAGGCACAGATATTTTAAAACCCTTACAATTTTATGATAGGGTAAATAAATAATAAGAAATATTAATAGGATTGTAAAGCCAATACTGAATACCATTGGACGTACTGCCGGAAATAATAAGTGTGAAACAGCACCCATTCCTGCAATATCAGCACCTATATTCAGGATCATTGCAGGAACACTTAATACCATCATAAAATATAAGAGCGGCTTGGAATAATGGTTTTTAAGTGTAGTAGTAAGCCCTACACTTGTTACAAGCCCAATTCTGGCGCACATTTCCTGTATGCCTGCCATTAA
>JANXTN010000103.1 GCA_025352435.1 Ferruginibacter sp.
TCTCAAAAAAAGCCATGTAAAATGATTACACGCCTTTTGAATTTTTTGAAATAAGAAATAATAGAGTTAGGTTAGGTAATCCTATTTAACATCCTTATCCTTTTTTGAGTGATGCTTTTTGGAATGGTGTTTTTTTGAGCCGTGCTTTTTAGAATGATGTTTTTTTGAGCCGTGCTTTTTTTGTTGTAATGTTTCCGTTGCATGATCAGTAGTTGAGCTGATATTTGTAACAATATTACCGGCGGATGTACTTGTTGCAGGCACTACAGCTGCATAACTTCCTACAAAAAACATCATTAAAGCAACAGATGCGATGATAACTTTTCTCATTTTCTTTTTTTAATTTTTTAAAATAATTTTTACTTGTAAAAGGTATTAAATTTACAGTATAAACCTATAATAAAATTTTCCACCGTTTATTCGCTATCGTTGAACAGGCAATTGAAGTAGTTAAAAAAACTAATCAATATTTTCTAGTTTGTACCTGTATTACCTACACTATTTATTTATGATTTTGCACCAAGTGAATTATAAAAAATTTCGGCATCGTCAACAGCTGCTTGACAGATTTTTTTAAGGTTACAATAGTTTGAAGTAAAAGTAATTTCTGTTAATTCATCATATTCTAATTGCTGTAAACAGCCTGCTAATATTCCGTCTAAACCCATAATAGAAATGGTGGAGTTCATATTGTGAGCCACATGCTTTAGTACTTGTAAATTACCGTTTGTCCAGGCCTCATCAAGTGCCTTTAAATCAGTAGGAATAATTTCAATAAACTGTTCAGTTACTGTTCTCTCAAAATCAATGTTACCGTTACTCACTTCTTTCAGGTATTTTAACTTGATGTATTTGTAAACCTTTTCATCTGAAGTTTGACTTTCTGTATTTAATTCAAAGTTTTCCTTGGAGGTAAATTGGCTAATTATTTTTTGTAATAAATCTTCCCTGATTGGTTTGGATATATATTCATTCATTCCAAAACTCAGACATTTTTCTCTTTCTCCATTAAATGCATGAGCAGTCATCGCAATGATAGGAGTATTTAATTTTAATATATCCCGAATTTGCTGCGATGCAGTATAACCGTCCATTTCAGGCATTTGTATATCCATCAGAATTAAATTATAAGACTTTGTGCGAAGCTGTTCAATTGCTTCTTTTCCGTTACTCACCAAATCAAAATTCAATTCCCATTGTTTAAATAAGTGACTGATATAGCTTTGATTTATTTGATTATCTTCTGCAACCAACACAGAAATATTTTGGAAGGAAGGAAGTAAGATCCGTTCAGTGGATCGAGGAATTTTCACTTTTATTTCCTCTTCAAAAATTTTATAGGGAAGAGAAATTTTAAATGTTGTTCCTTCTTCGGGAACACTATCTACTTTTATAGAACCGTTTTGCAACTCTACCAAATCTCGCACTATGGAAAGCCCAAGCCCAGTGCCGCCATATCTTCTTGTAACTGAATCTTCGGCCTGCTGAAACCTTTCAAACACTTTTAATAATTTGTCTTTTTCAATACCAATTCCGGTATCAGTGACAACAAATTCGGTATTAATATTCTTATCCGACTCGCCTTTATTTATAACTTTTATCTCAATACTTCCAGTGTCAGTAAACTTTAATGCATTCCCTACAAGATTTACCAAAATTTGAGTGAGTCTCGCTGAATCTCCAATCAGCAATTCAGGTAGTAAATCATCAATCCAAAAAACCAATTGTATTTGTTTTTCTGCTGCTTCACTTTTGAACATAGATTCTATAGACAAAACCAGTGCACGGATATTAAATGGAACATTTTCAATGCGCATCATTCCTTCTTCTATTTTTGATAAATCAAGAATATCATTTATTATAGCAAGTAAATGCTCGCCGGATTTTTTAATAGTCTTAACATAATCCAGTGAAGTAGCATCCATATTTTTTTGTTCCAATAAATTAGTAAATCCTAAAATGGCATTCATAGGTGTTCTTATTTCATGGCTCATATTTGCCAAAAACTTTTCTTTCAGCTTCAAACCTTCTTTTACTTTTATTTCAGAAATGTTTAAACGGTCTATCAACAGACTTTGTTTACGTACAGTGTTTATGATATACCAAAATAATATCAGTCCTATTATAAGTACAATGGCAATAAACATGCTGTTAAGCTGCTGTACTTTTTTTCCGCTTTTATTCATTGTGTTGGTAACAGTGGTGAGGAGCGTTTTTCGAGTACTGTCTATTAAAAAAGTAACAGCGGCAATTGAATCAGTAATTTTTTTCCCTGATTGTTGCACCATCAAATCTTCCGCTGCAGCCTTTCCATTGGTTTGATATTCATTTAAAATTTGCCTGCTCAGCAATAACTTTTTTCGAACAAGCGCATCTAACTGATCAATATATTTAATAGAGAAATCATCATCAGAAATTTTTTGAAGTTGATGAAGATTATTTTCAATTGCATTTATTTTTAATTGAAGCCCTTCAATATAAGATAAATCCGCCGTGGTAACAGTGCCACCGATTTTACTTTCTACAGAAATAATATCTTTCTCCAATTCTTTCAAATTGTTGCTCACATTGAGTTCCCGCAAAACCTGTTCGTTACCATTAATTAATGCAGCTGTATTTTTAGAAGAATTATATTGAATATAAATTATAAAAAGATTACCGGCAATAAAAGCAGCAAGTATGTAAAAAAAAATTTTTTTACCTGTCATGGAATTTAGTATTGCACTAAAGTAAGAAATTTAGTGCTGCCTATCGGTAGGTGGAATTTTTAAGTAATTAATAAGTAAGTATACAAGCAAAGCTATAGAAATTATAATCCCACTAACAAGTAATATCATCGATGGAAGGCTTGTACCATTGTCAATTAATCTAAAAAAAAGAAAGGCTAAAAGCAATAGGGCTACTGTATCAGCAAAAAACAAAATAGCATAAATAAATTTCATTTTTAGAATACTGTCAAAAGTCTGTTTACTTATTAAATAATGAAGATTAAAATGATATAGTTTTCACCGTGTATGAAAATAAATACGAAGCAAAAACTTATTTAAAATTAATAGACAGTTCTAGAATTCCAAATCGTTAAAAGATAAGCAGGTGAAATGTATAGTTGAACAGGGAGAAAAAAGAGTTGAGGTAATGTTATAAAATATTCAGCCTTTTATTTAAAGCCGCACGATAAGCATCGGCTACAGGAACAGATTTGTTTTTAATAATTAGGGTTCCATCCTGAATACTATCAATTTTATTTACTGCGGCAATGAACGAGCGATGTATCCTTATAAATTTGCCGGGTGACAATCTCTCTTCTACAGATTTTAAAGTGGCATGTATTGCAAAGTATTTTTGAGAAGTATGAAGTTTTACGTAGTCGCCCATCGCCTCTGCATAAAGTATATCATCTATATTGAGGCGGCGAACAATATTAGAGTCCCTGATAAAAATAAATTCTTCATCATTCAATTTATACTCATCAATATTACTCTGAAGGATATCTCTAACTTTATCAATTGCTGCAATAAATCTTGAAGGTGTTACAGGTTTTACTAAATAATCAGCCACGTTTAGATCAAATGCTTCTGCAGCATACTCTTTTTTTGATGTGGTAAAAACTATGATAGGCCTTTTACTACCGAGGTTTTTAATTAATTCCAAACCGGTCATCTCATCCATTTCAATATCAAGTAACAGCAAATCTACTTTTTGCTCATGCATTAAATTATAGGCATCCAAAGCATTAGCACAATCGCCCAAAAGTGTAAGATCTCTCACCTGACTTACCAGTTGCTGCATGGTGGTTCTGGCAATTTTGTTATCGTCAACTATAAGGCAATTCATATTTTAGGTGCAAAAATTAAGTTTAAGAGATTTGATGATCTTCCATTTCAAATAAATATTGTGGAGTATACTACATTAGGACCATTGACCTACCCGTATTGCATTAGGGAGATCTTTTAACTGCTCAAAAATTATTTAAGGAAAGATGGTTCGAACCGCTGACCTTCCCGCATTGTATTCGGAACACTTTCCAAAAGGATGTGGAGAATAGCGGGTTCGAACCGCTGACCTCTTGCATGCCATGCAAGCGCTCTACCAACTGAGCTAATTCCCCTTTTTGAAAGGATTGCAAATATAATTTTATAAAACTATCATGCAAAAGAATTTAAAATATAAATGCCCCGAAGTTTTTCGAGGCATTTATATTTTAATACAGAGATCTTTTAGTCACCCCACACTTCATCCTTTCCTTCAAGCCATTTTTTTACAAGATCATTTGTGATAGATTTCGGTCTTTCTAAAGGAAAGCCAAATGCTCGGTCCCAACACAAACTTGCCAATACACCCAGCGAACGTGATACGCCAAAAAGGACCGTATAGAATTCATATTCGTTCATACCATAATGTACAAGTAAAGCACCACTGTGTGCATCTACATTTGGCCATGGATTTTTTATTTTCGCTTTAGAACTCAATATAGGAGGTACAGCCTCGTAAATATTCCAAACGGTTTGCACAAGTGAGTCTTCAGGCATGTGCTTTTTTCCAAATTCCATTTGAGCTGTAAAACGTGGATCTGTTTTTCTGAGAACTGCATGACCATAGCCCGGTACCACTTTCCCTTCGCTCAATGTTTTTTCTACATAAGCTGCAATTTGTTCCTTAGTAGGATTTTCAGAACCAATTTGCTCTCTTAATTCAAATATCCATTTAATCACTTCCTGGTTTGCAAGGCCGTGCAATGGACCTGCAAGACCATTCATACCGGCGGCAAAACTTAAATAAGGGTCACTTAATGCCGAACCTACCAAATGGGTTGTATGAGCTGAAACATTACCACCTTCATGATCAGCATGTATGGTCATGTATAGACGCATTAATTCCATAAAACCTTCATCTTCGTAACCCATCATATGCGCAAAATTTCCTGCCCAGTCTAACAAACCATTGGGTTGAATATGATCTCCGTTTTTATATTTTCTTCTGTAAATGTATGCTGCTATCCTTGGCAGCCTTGCAATGAGGTCCATGCTATCATCAAAAGCGGCTTCCCAATAATCTTTTTTATTCATCCCCTTCGCATAGCGTTTTGCAAACTGACTTTCGGTTTGCAAAGCCATAATGGCAACTACAAACTGTGTCATAGGATGCGTACTCATAGGCAATGCTTCTATTGTTGCAAATACATGGTTGGGTACATGGCTGCGGCGTTGCCATACACTTGTTACGTGATGAACATCTTCTTCAGTGGGCAATTCTCCTACTAACATCAAATAAAACAGACCTTCAGGCAAAGGTTCAGATCCACCGGCGGCCTTTGGTAATTTTTCCTGCAACTCCGGTATGGAGTAGCCTCTAAAACGGATGCCGTCCTGTGCATCCAACAAAGAAGTTTCTGTAACCAGACCTGTAATGCCACGCATACCCTGATAAACCTGAGAAAGGGTTACTTCGCCTATTTTTTTATCTCCATGCTCTTTCAACATTTCTTTCATATCAGCACTTACCTCATCGGCCTTGGCTTTAAACCTGTCTTTAATTATCCCCATTTTTTATAAAATTATTTTTGAATAATGATTAAGATGATAATGCTAAAACGCAATCGTTTTTATTGTTCAAGCAATAATAGTGTGCAAATATATTCGCATAAAATTACGACCACATGTACAGTTAAACAAAAGATTTGAATAAAAATTTCTTAATGTGCAATTTAATTGAAAATGAATTTTTAACTTGATGCTCTTCTGTATAAAATGATGGCAAGTACCCCAAAGATTATATTCGGAAGCCATGCTGCAAGCAAAGGAGTAAAACTGCCCTTGGTTGCAAAAACAACAGATACTCGGCTAAATAATATGTACGTCATGCTTAATACAACACCCAAAGCAATATGTGCTCCGCTACCTCCTCGTACTTTGCGAGATGCAAGCACAGTGCCTATTATCGTAAGAATCACTACAGATGCAGGGATCGCATCTCTATTATAACGCTCTACCAATAAAGAGTTCACCGTATCCGATTCTCTTATCTTTTCCATTTTTATGAAAGCATTTAATTCAGGTGTGCTCATTTGGTCTTTTAAATAGTCATCTTTTCCTAAATCAATAGGTTTAAAATTAAAGTTCATTAACCTGGCTGGAGACTTAACCACTGTTTCATTAATATCATTTAAAGTTCTTTCTGTAACATCCGTTAATTTCCATTTTTTTGCAAGTGTATCCCAATTAAAATTGGAAGCTCTTAAATTATACTGCAATTTATTATCACCAAAACGCTGAATGAAAAAACCATTTCCTGTTTTAGAGATGGTATCATAACCTCTTATTCCAACATAACTACTCTGGTCTAATTTGAAATAAATATTTTGTTTGTAAGTAGTGTTGTTTAATCCGTCCGGACTGCTTGGGTCTATGTATCTTTTTTCAAAATCGCCCCATTTTTTGTTTGCTTTTGGTACTACATATTGGTATCCAAACCACAAAATTGCAGATAAAATAATTCCGCCTACAAGGAATGGTCTGATGAACCGATGGTAAGAAACACCGCTGCTTAAAATTGCAATCACCTCTGATCGGCCTGCCATTTTTGATGTAAAAAATATTACAGAAATAAAAACAAAAAGGGGGAAAAGTAGCGCATCTATTCTCGGAATAAAGCCAAAATAATAATCTGTCATTATCTGGTAAGCAGATAATTTTGATTTTGCAAAATTGTCTGTTTTCTCACTTATATCTACCACCACAACTATTGCAGTAAACAATAAAATACAGAAAAAAAAAGTGGTTAGGTATTTAGTTAAAATGTATTTGTCAAGTATTTTCATTCAGGTTGAAAGTTACAAACATAAAAAATAGCAAATCATTTAGAACAAAGCGATAGCGTGGTTTTCATGTTAAAAAAACCTTGAAATAGTTTTTTAAGCATTTGCAATGGCCTTTGCAGCAATCCATGCGGTGGTCCAGGCATTTTGAAAATTAAATCCGCCGGTTATACCATCAACATTTATTACTTCACCTGCAAAAAAAAGATTTTTTTGAAATTTACTTTCCATTGTATTTACATTTATCTCCTCTGTATTTACACCGCCAGCTGTTACAAATTCTTCTTTAAAAGTTGTTTTGCCTTTTATTTTAAATGATTGAGAACACAGGTTTTTTACAAGTAAGTTTTGTTCCCTAGCAGGTAAGTCAGCCCACTTCATTCCTTCTTTAATACCAGATTCTTCAAGCAAATGTTCCCATAACCTTGCGGGCAACAGAAATGAATTTTTATTTTGAATTTTTGTTGTAGCCATATCAAATCTTACCAGCTGCATTTTTTCTCTCAGCGTGTTTTCGTTGTATTGTGGCAGCCAGTTTACAACAACTGTAAAATCATAATTTTTAGAAGCTAAAATCAATGCTGCATACGCCGACATTCTTAAAATAGCAGGGCCGCTTAAACCCCAATGTGTTATTAGTAAAGGGCCATCGGTTGCCAGTTTTTCTCCGGAAATTTTTACTGTTACATTTTCAACTGAAAGCCCCATCAATGTTGTAATGGAATTGGTGGGCATATTAAAAGTAAATAAAGATGGCACGGGTGGAGCAATTGAATGCCCAAGAATAGTCAACCATTTTGCATTGGCCATTTTCATAAATCCGCCAGAAGCGATACAAACAAAATCAGCCTCAATACTTTTATTTGAAGATGTAGTTATGTGCCATTTGTTATTTTTACATTGTAAATCTGCAACATCAGTGTTCATATCTATTGATACATGATATTTTGCAGCTTCGTTTAAAAAACAATCAATAATTGTTTGAGAAGAATTAGAGACAGGAAACATTCTGCCATCCTTTTCTGTTTTGATTTCTATACCTCTTTCCAAAAACCAGTTGATCGTATCAGTTGTAAAAAAACGATGAAATGCTTTTTTCAAAAACTTTTCTCCACGGGGATACTTTTTAATCATATCGCCGATGCTGAAACAACTATGTGTAACATTACATCTGCCGCCGCCGCTAATTTTTACTTTGCTTAAGAGCTTTCCTGTTTTTTCTAAGATTATTACTTCAAGCTGTGGCTGAAGTCTTGCAGCATTAATAGCACAAAAAAAACCTGCTGCACCACCACCGATTACAACAAGTTTCTTCTTTTTCATTCAATAATTTTTGATAAAATGTAAGCTTAAACCTAACAATAAATGTGTTATTTTCAAAACCTACCATTCACCATTGACCTCAATAACTCCAGGTTAAATTTGTGTTTGCCTTTTCAGCCGCTTCTATCTCTTCAAACGAACTCAAAATATCCGGACCATCTTTAGTAATATGTACATCATGCTCAAAGTGAGCGGAAGGCTTTCCATCTTTGGTTAAAACTGTCCACCCATCCTGTAAATGCAGCACTTCTTTCACTCCCATATTTATCATCGGTTCTATTGCCAAAACCATCCCTGCTTTTAATTTTTCCTTGCTCCCTCGCTTACCATAATTGGGTACTTGAGGGTCTTCATGTAACTTTCTGCCAAGCCCATGCCCAACAAGATCCCGAACCACACCATAGCCATTTTTCCTTTCTGTATGTTCCTGTATTGCAAATGCAATGTCTCCAATACGGTTACCTTGTCTTGCTTTTTGTATGCCACAGTAAAGAGATTCTTTTGTTACTCTTAATAACTTTTTTACTTCGTCAGAAATTTCTCCGATGGCATATGTGTATGCACTATCGCCATGAAAACCATTTTTATAAATACCAATATCCAGAGAAAGTATATCACCATTTTTTAAAGCTGTATCCGATGGAAAACCATGTACCACTGCATTGTTTACAGATATACAAGTTGCGTAAGGAAATCCGTTGTAATTCTTAAATGATGGAATACCTCCATTGTCATGTATAAATTCTTCCACAAGCTGATTAACTTTTGTAGTTGTTACACCATCTTTTAATTGGGCCGCAATCATAGCATGCGTTTTACCGACCAACAGGCAACTGTGACGCATAATCTCAATTTCCTCTTTTGTTTTGTATTGTATCATTTATCGAATTAAAATTAAAAGAAACCCCAACGAATGAATCGTCAGGGTTTAAATAAATTTGTATGAATATTTTTATCAGATGCCTGAAGTAACTGCCTGACGACCCTGCATTCTTCCACTGCTCATTAAACCATCGTATTGACGCATTAATAACTGCGTTTCTATTTGCTGCAAAGTATCCAACACAACACCCACCATAATTAAAAGAGAAGTTCCTCCAAAGAAAGTAGAGAAGTTTTGTTGCATTCTAAAAATCAGTTGAAATAACCCTGGAAGTATACCTACTAAAGCTAACAAAATAGCACCTGGTAAAGTAATTCTATCCATTATAGTTCCTATGTAATCTGCGGTTGGCTGACCAGGTTTTACACCGGGTATAAATCCGTTATTTCTTTTTAACTCATCAGCCATTTGCTTTGGGTTAAAAATTAATGCTGTGTATAAAAAAGTAAACGCTATCACCGCAATAGAGTAAATCACCATATACCAGACATTTGTGTGATCACTTAAAAATGCTTTATTAGAACTTTTACCTAACCCAATTGCAAAACCTATGAAGAACAATATTGCTTGTGCAAAAATAATTGGCATTACTCCCGCAGCATTTACTTTTAATGGAAGGAAATTGCGTGCACCACCAAACTGACGGTTACCAACAATCTGCTTGGCATAATTTACTGGGACCTTCCTTGTACCTTGTACAAGCATAATCAATCCCATTATAATGGCAATCATAAATAGAATCTCTATCAATAACAATAACAAACCGCCCGCGCCCATTGTTATCCGTGAATTGAACTCTTCTCTTATTGCTTGAGGAAACCGGGCAAGGATACCAACCATAATGATGATTGATGTACCATTTCCTAAACCTTTGTCGGTTATCTTTTCACCTAACCACATTACGAACAATGTTCCTACGGTTAAAATTACCACGGTAGATATCCAAAAGAAATTGCCATAAGCAGGAATAAGTGCCTCAACATTTCCCGGACTTTTAAGATATCCGATATATGCGGCCGCTTGAAAAGCAGTAACAGCAACAGTTAGGTAACGAGTCCATTGATTAATTTTTTTTCTTCCGCTCTCACCTTCCTTTTGAACCTTAGCCATTTGAGGAACAAGAATGGTCATTAACTGCATAAATATAGATGCAGAAATATAGGGCATAATCCCTAAAGCAAAAATAGATGCTTTAGAAAAAGCTCCACCAACAAATGCATCAAGCAAGCCAAGCATTCCACCTTTAGAATTGTTGCTTAAATTAGCAAGTTTGTTTGGATCAATTCCCGGTAAAACAATGTATGAGCCAAGGCGATAAATGAACAATAATATTAAAGTAAATATTATTTTTTTACGCAAATCCTCTATACTCCAGATATTTTTAAGTGTAGTTATAAACTTATTCACAGAATTAATTTCAGTTTTTGTGATGCTGTAAAAAGAGAAACGCAGCCTGTTGAAAAAACAAGTGCGCTGTGTAAATATCGGTAAATTATTTTATTATTTCTACCGTACCGCCAACAGCTTCAATAGCCGCTTTTGCTTTATCACTTACTGCATTTACTTTGAAAGTATACTTACCCGTAATTTCGCCGTTTGCAAGCAACTTAACGTTTGCATTTTGACTAATTAAACCATTCACATACAAGTTTTGTAAACTAAACTCAGTAATACCATATTTCTCAGCGTAATGATCAATTTTACCAATATTAAGTGCTACATATTCTACACGGTTAATATTTTTAAATCCACGCTTTGGTACACGACGTTGGATAGGCATTTGACCACCTTCGAAACCAGGCTTGCTTTTGTAACCTGCACGGCTTTGTCCACCTTTGTTACCTTTTGTAGAGGTTCCACCTTTACCACTTGCTTCACCACGACCAATTC
>JANXTN010000109.1 GCA_025352435.1 Ferruginibacter sp.
CTTACTTAAAATAAAGAACTCCATTTTTATCCTCTCCACACACCTCTATGAAATTGGTGATGAACTAAAAAAATACCCAAACATTGCCTTTAACTATTTTGAAACTGCCGTGGAAAATGACCAGCTTAGTTTTAGTTACCAGCTCAAAGAAGGCATTAGCAATGACAGACTTGGTTATTTAATTTTAAAGAAAGAAGGCGTGGTAAAAATGCTGGAGGATATTTAAAACAAACTCATCTGCACAGGTTTATTTGCAAGTAATTTCTTTCTTTGTTGCATGATGATTTTATTGGTACCACCTACATGTAAAACCTGCATTTCTTCGTACCTGCTTGCCACCAGCACCCTTGTAGTTCCTGCATTTTTCTCAAATAATTCCTGCACAAGTTCTGGACAGTTATTGTCTTTTGAAAGATGGGCCAGGTAGAGATGACTCATAAATGCAGGCTTGTATTTTATAAATAATTCCAGCGCCTGTGTATTGCTCAAATGCCCTACTCCACCCGTTATCCTGCTTTTTAAAAAATGTGGATATGCGCCGTTGCGCAACATCTCCTCATCATAATTAGCTTCTAAAAACACAGCATGGCATTTTTTAAAATGACTGATCAGTTGCTTGCAGATAACACCAATATCAGTAAAAACGCCAACAGTAATACCATTACAGGTAATATTAAAACTATGCGGATCGGCAGCATCATGAAATTTTGGAAACCCTGTAATACTTAGTGAGCCAATGTTTACAGGTACATGCGCTTCAAAAATATAAGCACATTCTGGGCGAAGATGGTAACAACCTTTTCGTGTAGCATCCGTAACATACACAGGCATATTGTATTTATCTGCAAGTCCTGCCAGACCACGTACATGGTCTATGTGTTCATGAGATACAAAGATGGCTTTCACTTTTTTCATTTGCAAACCAAGTCTGCTCATGCGCCTTTCAGTCTCTTTACAGCTAAGACCCGCATCTATCAAAACTGCTTCATCGTCATTCCCTACATAATAGCAGTTGCCATTGCTACCGCTGTTAAGAGATGTAATGTAGAGAGACATATATGCTTGAAGTTGACATGGAATTTTATTTCCACAGTAATTTTGACGAACAAAAATAAGCGTTGTTTGTGGTTATAGTTCCGCTAAAAGCATATCCTTTTATCTTATATGTTTCACCGTTATTATACATTAATAACGGTGGCATTTTTTTATCTTTACTCAAAAATTCTTTGCAAACAAAACAACATTATCCCCTTATTATAATCGGCGCAGGCCCAATAGGCTTAACCTGCGGCATTGAAGCTAAAAAAGCAGGCATTGATTTTTTGATATTAGAGAAAGGCTGTCTCACGAATTCCATTTACAACTATCCGGCAAACATGACTTTCTTTTCTACTTCTGAAAAGCTGGAAATCGGTGGCATTCCGTTTGTATCTAACAATCCAAAACCCACCAGATCGGAGGCATTAGAATATTACCGCCGTGCAGCCGCAAACCAACAATTAAATATTAATTTGTTTGAAGAAGTA
This sequence comes from Ferruginibacter sp., assembly GCA_025352435.1. Lineage (GTDB taxonomy): Bacteria > Bacteroidota > Bacteroidia > Chitinophagales > Chitinophagaceae > Ferruginibacter. Next base: position 1,527 of record JANXTN010000109.1, read on the forward strand.
ACGGGCTTGCAAAAACACGGTGCAGGATTTACCATTACCACAAACAAACAAACTTATACAGCAGCGCACATCATCATCTCCACCGGTTTTTATGATATTCCGTATTTGCTCAATGTACCCGGCGAAGACCTTCCGAAAGTAACACACTACTACAAGGAACCGCATTACTACGCCTTTCAAAAAGTATTGATTGTAGGTGCGCAGAATTCGGCCATAGATGCTGCATTGGAAACATGGCGAAAGGGTGCAGAAGTAACCATGGTTATACGTGGCAGCGAAGTAGGACAACGGGTAAAATATTGGGTAAGACCGGATATTTTAAACCGCATTAAAGAAGGCTCTATAAAAGTTTATTACAACAGCAGCATAAAAGAAATTAGAGAAACAGCTGTCGATATAGAAACAGAAAATGGTTTGGTTACTATTCTAAATGATTGGGTGCTTGCACTTACAGGTTACCAGCCCAACTTATCCTTTTTAGAAAAAGCAGGCATTCAATTAAGTGAAGATGAAATTAAAAATCCTTCCTACAATGAGGAGACCCATGAAACAAACGTGCCCAATATTTTTCTTGCAGGGGTTATCTGTGGCGGCATGAATACGCATCGTCTGTTTATAGAAAACTCCAGAGAACATGCAGTAAAAATTATGGATGTGATTAAAGCAAGAAATTAAAGAACAGTCTTCACCAAAACAGCTATTCATCAGCTCCTTTTTATACTCACAAAAAACCTTGGTATCCAGTAATAATTTGCAAGTGCACTGTAAGGACCGAC
>JANXTN010000218.1 GCA_025352435.1 Ferruginibacter sp.
CATGAACACTTTCGGTATTTCGTCTTCTGTTAATACATCTGATATAACTAAATGTTCCGGCAGTGGCGTAACCGGAACTGTATACTGCATCAACGTTTCAATGATCTCCAATAAAGGTTTTTCTTTCTCTGTAAAAAAAGTAATGGCAATACCTTTCTTATCTGCACGCCCGGTTCTACCAATTCTGTGAATATAATTTTCAGGTACATCCGGTGTATCAAAATTTATAACATGCGTTACTTCAGAAATATCTATACCTCGGGCAACGATATCCGTTGCAATAATAAACCTATAATTACCCTCCTGAAATTGCTTTACGGTATTGAAACGGTGATTTTGTTCTTTGTTTGAATGTATCACACCAACCTTTTCAGGGAACTTAGGTTCTAACTGTTCATAAAGGTCATCAGCCAGTTTTTTTGTCGCTGCAAATACCAATACCTTGGTCATGCTTTCATCTTCTGTAAGCAATAAATGCAACAGGTTTACTTTGGTGTAAAAGTTAGGAACTGCGTAAACTGTCTGTTCTATATTCTCCAGCGGAGTGCCCGTGGGTGCAGCTTCCACTCGTTCGGGGTCATTAAAATACGTATTCATCAGCAACTCAACATCAGGTGTTATGGTTGCTGAAAACATCAGGTTTTGTCTCTTCGGCGGTAACAGATCAAGTATGTTTTTTAGCTGTGTTCTAAAACCAAGGTTAAGCATTTCATCTACCTCATCTATGATCAACTTTTTTATTCCTTTTGTCTTTACAGCGCCATTCATGCAAAGATCATAGAGTCTGCCCGGCGTTGCTACCAGTACATCTACGCCTTTGTGCACTTCTGCGGCCTGTGTATTTATGTTCACACCACCATAAACGCCCACTACTTCTACACTCATATAAGTAGTTAAATCTTTTACTGTTTGCACTACCTGCGCTACCAATTCTCTTGTAGGCACCACAATCAATATTTGTGGTGTTTTTTCTCTGCTGAATTTCCACTGCTTTAAGCAAGGGAGCAAATAGGCGAACGTTTTACCTGTACCAGTTTGTGCAATGCCGCATACATCTCTGCCACTCATTGCTACAGGAAAAACTTTTTGTTGTATGGTTGTTGGGTTGGTATAGCCAAGGTCAGTCAAGGCTGATTGTAAAGCATTATTTAAATTGAGGTCTTCAAAAGTCATTTGTAAAGATTATCTGCGAAGATAGTTTTTAAATATTGGGCAGTAAAAGCCGTCATTTGAAAGAGGATAATGGGACGTTGACGATGAAATACTAGAATCCAAAAATCTCCTTCGCCACTCTAAAAGTATTGCAATGTGCTTCTGTAATTATTTTTACATCTGCACTGTAGCCGCCGCCCATACTCACCACGCAGGGAATTTTGTTAATTTGTACTTGTGTAAATACAAATTCATCTCTTTGTTTACAGCCTTCAATGCTCACTTTCAGTTTCCCAAATTTATCTGTAGCTAAAATATCTACGCCGGATAAATACAATGCAATATCAGGTTGTACTTTTTCTACTGTTGACGGCAAGGCATCACTTAGTAATTTCAAATAAGTCTCATCTTCAGTGCCATCCAGCAATTCAATATCCATATCACTTTTTTCTTTGCGAAATGGATAGTTGTTTTTCCCGTGCATACTCAATGTAAAAACCCGCTTGTCATTTTCAAAAAGCTTTGCAGTTCCATTGCCCTGATGTACGTCCAGATCAATAATTAATATCTTTTTTGCAAGGTTATTTGCGAGTAAATAATTTGCCGCAGTAGCCTGGTCATTCAACATACAAAAGCCTTCGCCTCTGTCTGCAAATGCGTGGTGCGTGCCGCCGGCAATATTCATAGCTACACCATTTTGCATTGCATACTTGCAGCAATCTATCGTGCCCTGTGCAATCATTAATTCTCTTTGTGTAAGCGCCGGCGATTGTGGAAATCCAATTATCCGTTGCTCTCTGGCAGATAATTGTTGGTTGATTAATTTATCCAGATAAGCTTCATCGTGGGTTAGTAAAACTATTTCTCTTTTGCATGGTTCCGGTGCAAAAATGTTTTCTTCTGTAATGGTCCCTTCATACAATAATTGCCCCGGTATCAATTCATATTTAAGCATAGGAAAGCGATGGCCTTCGGGTAAAGGATGCGCATAGGTGGGATCGTAGGCAATTTTAAGAATGTGCGATTCTGCTGTCATAGGTCTTCCAGATAAAAACGAAAATTACTCCGTTACATCAAAAACATTTTATTATCTCCGATATACTTTTTTACTGTTTAATAATTTTTTAACTTGTTTATATTACCACATCTGTCGTTCTTTATTTTCATTTGCACAATTACGATGTAAATTCATTTCTTACCATCAATAAGACGAGTTAAACCGCAAGCAAATAGAAAAGGTCGTTTATCTTTTATCGGTACAATTATTGCGAATGCGCAGCAGCCATAGTTAACAGCTTTCATGAAAAACATACTTTTTTTATTATTGTCATTTTGTTTTTTATCTAAACTTGCTGCGCAAGCTGTTCCTGTAAGAATTGGTAAAGGAGCTTCTCAGTTGGCTATATCACAGAGACCGCCAACTGATTCTGGACTAATTATTATTCCTTTCGAATATCGGCAATCGGCGTTGTACTATCCGCAAACTTTTAAAGTTATTGACAGTGTTATTAATCTTCTTTACAAAGACAAAAAAATTACATTGTCCGTTTTTGGCTATTCACATTTTGAAGAAGGCAATGACAGTATCAACAAATATTTGGCACTGGACAGAGCTTTATTTGTGAGAGATTATATTCTTGGCCGTGGCGTAAATGAAGATCGTTTGTTACTGATAAAAGGCATGGGCGCTAAAAAGTCAGGCAACAGTGATGTTGACAAAAATGGCCACTCACAAATTTGCCGTGCAGAGCTTATTGTAAATTATCCGCCACCACCACCGCCCATTATTTATGACAGAGATGAAGACGGTATTGCAGATACAACTGATGCCTGCCCTGATGAATTTGGCTACGCAGAAAACAAAGGCTGTCCCGATAGAGATGCTTTTATTATTCCTTTTGAAAACAATGGTGCATGGTTAATTCCTAAATCTTATTCCGCCTTAAACAATGTTGTAAAAATTTTACAGGAAAATCCATTATACAAATTAAGGATTGAAGGACATGCTTATAAAACGGAAGGAATAAACAGCTTGTGTAAAAGACTTGCTGAAGACCGGGCATTTATGGTAAAACAATATTTTTTATCACGCAATATTGTTCCCTTAAGAATTGTTTCTGTGGAAAGTTTCAGCAACAGACGACCGATCAATACAGGCAAAAATCCAGAGCAGATTTTACAAAATACAAGGGCGCAGGTATTTTTGATCAAACAATAAATCGAAAGCCATTACCCCGGCATTCTTGTTATGTACTTTTCTATTTGCTTTATCTGATCAACAATTTGTGGCGTAGTAGGTTTAAAACTTTTAGCCTTTCTAAAATATTCTTTTGCTGAGCGGTATTCTCTTTTGTTCATCATAATGGAACACAACTGCAAATAAGCTGCAGCGTTGTTCTCGCTGTCCGGTAAGCCTGCACGAATGGCTGCACGTATGTAAGCCTCTCCTTCTTTTACTTTTCCTTTTTGTATGCACAGCATGCCGAGTTGTAATTTGTTTGGACCTTCTGCCTGTTTGGTTAATGCGCCGCCACCTAAGTCCAGACTCTTCTTCATGTGCTTTTCAGCAGTATCAAAATCCTGTGATACCATGGCAAGGTTTCCTTTAATGGTATAATAAACAGAACGCATTGGCTTAATAAGCAATTGAGGAAATATAATTGAGTCAACCACTTTGTTTGCCGCTTCCATATCACCGGCTTCCATATGCGATTGTATCAACCTCATTGGCCCAAAAAGAAAATGACCAAGTATTAAAATTGCAGCAAGTAAATAAAGGATGAAGGATGGCCAGAAGCTTGTTTCATAATTTACAAATATTGCCAAAGCCAGCAATACTATCCCAAGCCAAAGGCGGTATTTAATAAGGGTATTCATCCATTTCATAGTTGCAAAATTTGGGCGTAAAGATAGGGTGAAATGGGAATTGGGAATTGGAATCTTAAGCTTTAGATGCCAGCACTTTTATACATATAACCCTCAGTCCAGATCATCAAACAAAAAATATTCTTTCAATTGTCCAATACAAAGCAATTGCTGCGATCAGTATAGATAAAGGAACTACAATTCTTTTTCTGTAATACGGTTTGTCGCCAAAGGGTTTAGCCAGTAAAAAATAGGCTGCTAAAATAACCGTAATCTGCCCAAGCTCTACACCAAGGTTAAACATAATGAGCGATGTAAAATAACCATTTTGCGGCAAGCCTAATGTTGTGAGTGCACTTGCAAAACCCATTCCGTGTATCAATCCAAAAAGAAACACAATACCGATTCGGCTCGCTTTTAATTTGGTGGAAAAAATATTCTCCAGCGCAACATACATAATGGACAATGCAATAACCGGTTCTACAATACTTGTTGGTGGTTTTATAACCTTATACATAGCCAACCCAAGCGTGATAGTATGCGCAACTGTAAAGGCTGTAGCCTGCCATAAAATAGGTTTCAGTTTTGGGTTCAATAAAAATAAACTGATAACAAATAAAATATGGTCAATACCTAAGGGCAGTATATGTGTGAAGCCCAGTTGCAGATAAATAAATGCTACATCTGTTTTACTCAGTTTTGATAGGCCTTCTACATCATGCGCCATCAAAGACTGGCTTGCAAGAAAAAATAAGATCATGCAACCGATGATGCGGCAATTGAATTGAAACTGGTTACTTTTCATTGTTGTTTTTTATGCTAAAACATTTTGTTATCAGGAAGAATAACCTTGAAGAAGCTGTAAGCCGTCAAGGTTAATTATACGATTACTTAGAAAAACAGAGACAGTTTTAGTTTTGCAAAAATAGGCGTCCCGGGTGTAAAATTTAATTCAGTTACAGCTGCAGTCTCATTTTTCAAACGACTCTCCGTTGCAAACTGCGCTTCATTCCAATCTACATTAAACATATTTTCAACCGACAAGCCAATTTCATATTTTGGTTTCGTATAGTTAATAGAACCATCCATTAAAAAGTATCCTTTTGCAATAATAGTATTGTCTTCATTTGCAGGTCGGCTTTTTATGTAACGGTAAGTAAGGCTTCCATTAAAACCGTTTTGTTTTTTATAAAATAAGCCGCCCGTTGTGGTTGCAATTGGTGCAAGTGGGATATAATCTGCGCCTTTTTCTGCATCTCTGGCTCGTGGCTTGGTAAAATTTACATTGGCATTTGCAAACAAATATTTCGAGAATTGATAACGTGCAATAAAATCAATCCCTTCTCTTTTTGAACGACCATTAGGTTGGACATTTCCATCGTCTCCTACGTAAACAAACTCCTGGTTCAGATATAAATTCCACGCAGCTACATTCAAAAACAAATTCTTGGTTGGCTTTAAAATAATTCCCAAATCTGTTCCATAAGCTGCAGGCAAAATATCTACACCATCATTTGCAGTTACGCCTCTGCTATCATTGCTGTGAAAACCCTTACCTGCTTTCACATACAACTGCACATTTTTATCTACATTAAACTGGACATTTAATTTAGGACTTACAATAGATTTGTTTTGTGAAGGCGAAGCATTTCCTGCAAGTCTGTCAAAATATTTGAAATTAAAATAATCAAATCTTACTCCTGCATTTATAACAAATTTACCAATGCTTGCCTGTTGGTCAGTGTATGCAAAAGCATTGGTTTCAGTAATGTCTCCAAGCCTTACATATTCTAAAAATTGTCTTTTTACAACATGCGCTAATTTACTTCCGTTGGTTGCATCTCTTCTTACACCAATACCATCTGTACTCGAAAGAGTAAGGTTACCAAAGAAGCGTTTCTCTTTCAGTTTAGAAGTAAAGCCCAAAATATTTCTTGCTTCCGCCTGGTTTATCTCATCTCCGTTAATTGGGTCATTTAAAAAGAAAGTGAAGTCTGAAAAAAGGCTAAACTTATACCTGTTGTAAAAAATTTGATTCTCCCATGTGCTGCCATTTCTCAATTGTGTTTGTAACACAAGGTTGGCATTGTATCTTTCTGTATTGCCACCTTCACTTGGGTCTATGCTTCCAAAACGCCCAATGGTGCCATCTTCTACAGCTCTTGTGGGTACTTGTCCGCTTGCATTCCATTTACTTTTAAATGCTGATGCAGAAAAGGAGAGATTATTTTTATTGTTTAATGCAACATTGTATTTACCAAAGATGTTGAACCTTTTAAATTTTTGTTTGTTTTCTGTAGGCCCATCACCATAATAAAATTCACTGGCAACATAAGCACTCTGTTTTGTTTTATTATGTTGTAATAAATCGAGCATCACCAAACCACGTGCAGTATTATATCTACCACCTTCCAGTTTAATGATGCTTTTCGGAATACTTTTAAAAGTAGAAAATGCTACATACCCGGCTGTATTTAAATTGCCATGCTCTGTATAATATGGGCCGGCACCAAAGTCAATGTTGTTGATAGTTTCAGGAATTATAAAATGCGCATCTGCATAGCCTTGCCCGTGTGCGTGGCTCACCATATTTACGGGCATACCATCAACGCTTACCTGCACATCGGTACCATGGTCGCAGTCAAATCCCCTTAAGAAGATCTGCTCTGCTTTGCCACCACCTGCATGTTGGGCAATGAACAGTCCCGGTACCAACCTCAATAAATCCTGCGTAGTTTTTACAGGGTTTAATGCAAGGTCAACCTTAGCAATCGTACTGAATTTTGTGAGCCCTGTAGATTGCAATTGTATGTCATCCAGCCTGATTGCGTCAGGCTGCAATTCAATCTGCGTGGTAGCTGCACCAGCTGAAATGTTGATGGTTTTAAAACCAATATGTGAAATTGAAATACTGCTATTAGAGGAATTTGTTTTTAATATAAAATTGCCATTATCATCTGACAATGCTTTTTCGTTTTTATCTGCAGCTATAGATGCTGCGCTTAAGGGTTGCTTGCTGATGGCGTCTATTACCGTCCCGGTAATAATTTTTTGTGCAGTTGATGTATTGTTGAACAGTGCTACGTTTGCTAGTATAAAAAATATACTTACATAAATCTTTTTCATAAAAATGTATTTAAACAGATAATAAATATTGGCGCACTCCTTTAAGTTATAAAAGAGAAGCCCTTAATAGTAATATGTCTGCTTAAACTCGTGGAGGCGGGTAATTGTATGGTAGGTATGGAGTATCAATATTCTCCTGCAGATACGTTCTGTAATTGATAGCTATTAATGAAGAAAATCTTGTAATTACATTGCCCGAAGAGATTGTATATTCTTCTGTTGTATTTTTCTTTTTCTCCGGAAGTGAATTTTTATTGGAGTTTTCCTCTTTAATATCTTTTACAATTTCTTTGTGCACATGGTATTTACCGTTTTCAAAATGCACAGTTGCCATGTGTTGTTTGTAAAATAAAACGTGCGCTATAAAATCTGACACATAAGGAAGCGCAGGTTTAACAATTACTATTGCATAGCTAAAGAGAACGATATGTAACAATAGTTTTTTCATTTAAACCTGCGCCGTTATTATGATTTTGCGTTGTTAATTGCTGTGGCTCTTTTTAATAATTCAGGGTTTTTACTCCCGGTACTCAAAGCTGTTTTTAAATACTCTTTTGCTTTTGCTATTTCTTTTTGGTTGTAGGCTATCCACGCAAGTTCATTGTTCACATCAATGTTTTTAGGGCGCACATTGTATTCCATCATACCATATTTGTGTGCACTGTCCCATTGGTTTGTTTTTATAAATGATCTTGTAAGTTCCAAAGAAACTGAATGACCGGGTGTTGCCGCATCTAGTACCAAGAGCTTCTGCACATCTTTGTATTGCGCAGCAGCTTTTACAGTATCACCCATTGCTGCATACACATCAGCCTTTTGCTCTACGAAAGAATTCTGCTGCATGATATTATTTGCAGAATCTAACAGCTCTAATGCTCTTGTGTAATTCTTTTTCTGTGTTTCTATTTTTGCAAGCCCTGCCATGCTTGGTGCATAACTTGGTCTTAGTATTAGGTTTTCCTCGTAAGCTGCCTGTGCTTCTTTATAGTTTCCTACATTATAAAACAAATCACCTAATATGTTTCTGCTCCAGCATTGTGGTTCACTGCCGGGCAAGCCAGCTGTAACAGCGAGTTTCATTGCATCTATAGAACCTTTGTAATCGCCATATATTTCACGGAGGTAAGATGCTCTAGAATATGCTTCCAATGATGGTTTTAGTGCCTGCATTTTATCTGACGCAGCTACTGCTTCTGCATAGTTGCCAAGTTCTACATTAGCATCTACCAATATGCCATATACATATGCATTGTTTGGGTTAATGGCTTTTGCTTCTTCAGCCAGTTTTTTGGCATCTGCAAACTGGTGTTGGCTCATTCTTAACGATGCCTTGTACACTTTTGCTTCAAAATTGTTTGGGTCTAAACTCAGCACACCATTCAATATTTTTTCTATCGCTGCATAATAAAAATGATGCTCGCCTGTAATTCTTTGCTCGGTAATAAAAATAGTAGCAGCCTGTAAACGCAATTTTGTATCCTCCGGTTTCTTGGCAATTTTACCTTTTAACTCTGCAACTTTCTCTTTTGTTTTTGTCCATTCTGTTGCATTGGCCAATACGCCTTTTCTTTCTATAAGATCAGGAATATCCATTGGGTTTTGTTCGCTGATGTATTGCTGTAATTTTTTTTCATTTGGCTGACAACCTGTAAATGAGAATATGGAAAGGCTGCAAAGTATTGAAAACAGAAGCGTGTAGCGGTTAAAAGAAATTTTCATGTTAGTTTTAATTTGAACAATTTACGAAAAAAGAAGAACCGAAGTTCTTCTTTTTGTATGATAATCTTCTCTAAAATTCTTAATTGGTTTTTACAATTCCGATAGTTGGAGATCTATAAGTATCTGCAAACACTCTTACATAATATGATGCCGGAGCCAAATTTGGTTTGCTGAATTCGAAGTTGTATTCACCTTTTGGTTTTTTACCTTCATCAAATGTTGCTATCACTCTACCCAATGCATCTGTAATTTCTACACGTACATTGTTTGCAGGATCTGTAAGATTGTAACGGATTCTTGTAGAAGTTTTAAACGGATTAGGATAAGCAGATACACCAAGGTAACCAGGTATAATTCCTAACCCAATATTATCACTTTTTGGACCTACAAAACTTGC
>JANXTN010000193.1 GCA_025352435.1 Ferruginibacter sp.
TCTTCCAATGCATCTTCACCCCCAAAAACTTTTATAGCTGTAGAGGACAAAGCATTCTTTACCTGTTCGTATTTTGTTTCATCACCAATAACGACTGCATTCGGCAAAAATTCCAAAGCCTGTTTTATAAGTAAGTCAGCATTTGTTTGGGCAGTTAAAATTTCTGCCTCAAGTGCATGATTGTGTGTGCGAATGACATCAAGGGCCTGGGTTCCGATGGATCCTGTAGATCCGAAAATCGCAATGCGCCTTTTTTGCCCATGTTCAGCCATAAATTCTGTAATTATTTAATATAGTGAGGCGGCAATTTAGTCTTTTATTTATTGCCGATTATTCATTGATTCATAAAGTAACGGTAAAGAAACTATAAGTTATAGCTTAAAATATTTTCAATTCCTTTGGCAATTTCCCTATCGTTACTAAGTTTTGGAACTTTATTTTGACCTCCAAGTTTACCAATACTTTTCATGTAACTTTTAAAACCATCTTTCTGCACAGGTGTAATTTTAAGCACTTCTAAAATATTTCCTTTTATCAAATCATCGTAGTAAGCATTTTTTCTCCTCAGATTATCATCCAGTTTTTGCGCAAAGTTATTTATGTCTTTTGGCAATTCTTCAAATTCGATAAACCACTCGTGATAACTTTTTCCTTTATCAGCAGCTACAAAAGGTGCTACAGTAAATTCGTTTATATGAATATTTTCTTCTGTTGTGGTTTTCAAAATTGCATGTTCAGCTTCCTCAACAATTACATGTTCACCAAAGGCAGAAATAAAATGTTTTATTCTTCCGGTTACAACAATTCTATACGGATTAAGAGATACAAATTTTACTGTATCACCAATATTATAAGCCCATAAGCCTGCATTGCTAGTAATAATGAGTGCGTAGTTTTCTCCAAGCTCCACATCTTTTAACGTAAGCCTTTTGGGATTTTCGTTTTGCAATTCATTTACGGCAACAAATTCAAAAAAGATCCCGCTGTCAGTATTCAGCAACATTCCTTTTTCTTTTTGTGAATCCTGAAACGCAAAAAAACCTTCGCTTGCAGGATACAATTCAATGGTATCAATGGCCCTACCAATACTGTCCATCAGTTTGGCTTTGTACGGTTCGTAATTTACACCGCCCTGCACCATTACACTAAAATTTGGAAAAAGATCACCAATTTTTTTGCCCGAACGTTCCTCCAGTTTGTCAAAATACATTTGTACCCAAGGCGGAATACCACTTATAAGGGTCATGTCTTCAGCAATGGTTTCATCAACTATTTTTTCAACTTTTTCTTCCCAATCTTCTATGCAGTTGGTTTCATATTTTGGCAGTTGGTTGCTGCGCAAATAAACCGGTACATGATGGTTGACAATTCCACTCAAACGCCCTGTAGGTATTCCCCCCACTCTTTCCAATACCGGCGAACCACTTAAAAAAATTACTTTCCCATCCGCAAATTTTGTGTTGCCTGTTTCAACCATATAACACAGTAATGCATTGCGTGCTGTGTTAATGTGGTTTGGAATTGAATCTTTGGTGATAGGAATATATTTTACACCGCTTGTAGTGCCGCTGGTTTTTGCAAAATAAATCGGTTGCCCTTTCCACAATATATTGTGTTTTCCTTCTTTAATTTTTTCTATGTAAGGCTTAAAATCTTCATAATCTCTTACAGGAACCTGCTTTACAAAATCGTCGTGGGTTTTAATAGTATCGAAAGAATGATCGGCTCCAAATACTGTTTTACCTGCTGATTTTATAAGGGATGTAAATAAAGCTTCCTGATCTGCAACCGCAGTTGTCATTCCCTTCTTAATTTGCTTTTGTATATAAATAGCAAATGGTTTTGCCAGAAAAGATTTAAATTTCATGTTTCATTTCGTGTTTAGGGACAATAGCTTCCTCACCTCTACATGTTATAACCTTGCTTTATTTTTGCCTTGGGTCTATGCAATTCCTGTTGAAATTGATAATCAATTTAATGCGGTTGGTTTCAAATGCATTGATAATTGACAATTCACTACAGTCAGAATTCGCTATTTACAATCTCCACATGGCCAGTCTTTATCCAAATCAATTGCCGTTACCACAACTATTTCACTTTCTTTTGGTGCAAAAACAATCCTTACATGTTGCCCATCATGAGTCGTACCTTCCAACGGATACGTCACTCCCTTTTCGGTAGTTTCTTCTTTATTGTAATTGATTTCACCGGTTGCTAGAATTTCCTTCACCTCACTTTCGTCTATATGTCTGCAATCCATTCTGCACTTTGCATGACGGCTGTATTTAATGGTTTTATTGCCTGATCTTAATGCGTAATAATCGTCCTTTACAGCATCAACAGTTACTCGGCCCGGCTGCTTACCGCGTTGGTTTTTCTTTACCCAAAAAAACAACAACAAGGCTGCTATTAAAATTAAGAAGGGAAAACTTTTACTTTTCACCGACGCAAGGTATGGAATTTAGGAAATGAGTGAACAGTAGGAATGAAGGAATGTATTTTTACAATAAGCAATTGGTTAAGAGTTTTCTCTCTTCTTGCTCCGCATTTATATTTCCTTAATTTTGCAACCTCATGCAAAAAACAGTTGCGCTACATACGTTAGGTTGTAAACTAAACTACAGTGAAACTACTGCACTTGGTCGCATGCTGGAGAATGATGGCTTTGCCAAAAAGGACTTTGATGAAGTGGCAGATGTGTATGTAATAAATACCTGTTCAGTTACTGATAATGCAGACAAGGAATGCAGGCAAATTGTAAGGAAAATTCAGCGAAAAGCACCCGAAGCGTTGGTGGTAATTACGGGTTGTTATGCACAATTAAAACCTAAAGAAATTGCGGCAATTCCTGGTGTGGACCTAGTCCTTGGCGCTGCAGAAAAATTTAATATTGCACAGCATCTAAAAGAAATTTCAAAAAACGATGCCACTAAA
>JANXTN010000215.1 GCA_025352435.1 Ferruginibacter sp.
TCTATTGCCATTTTATTTATCAATATTCATTTTACAAAATATAAAATTACCGATTCCAATTTTTAGGAGCATGAGCATTTTTACTTTGCTCTGCATTTGTATCGTGCTATTCGCTGCTGCCGCTCAAAGGCATCGGCCTTCGCTGCTATCACGGCTATCGGGAACATTTTTTCTTTACTCAGCTATAAAATATTAGTAATATAAAAACGACCACAGATATCTCCATGGCCGTTCTTTAATTAATTCTTTATGCAACCATCGCACTTGTTGCCTTTCCAAGTAACAATAACTCTGTAACCTGTATTTCAGTTATGTATTTTTTGTTGCCTTCTTTATCCATATAATTTCTGTTTATCAGTTTTCCTTCAATGGCAACTTCAGTTCCTTTTACTAAAAACTTTTCTGCAACGTCTGCAACTTTACCCCAGGCAATAAGATTGTGCCATTGCGTTTCTGTTACCCTTTCGCCCTTGGCATTTTTGTACTGCTCGTTCGTGGCTACAGAAAAGCGTACAAGTTTTTTACCAGCTTCCGTACTTCTTACTTCCGGTGCGTTACCTAAATTACCAATCAATTGAACTTTGTTTTTTAATGCGAACATGTTTTTAGTTTTGTGCTTTGCCTCTATAAAAGCATTGCGGTTTAAAGATTTATTTATTTCAGCCAATACCTTGTTTCGGTTTGACAATGCAAATATGGCTCGGCACAAAACCCTCACTCGTATCTTAACCGTTTATAGTTGTATATATCCGTTTGTAAACGGTTGTACTTATATAATTAAGTTGTATCTTTTCGCTATAAATCAATACCAGCTTATGCTTGCAAAAAAAGAGGTCACACTTTGTCTTAGTTGCGGCTCAGCCGTAAAAGGCCGTGCAGATAAAAAATTTTGTAATGATTATTGTAGAAATGAATATAACAATGGGCTAAAATCGGGAACGACAAACCTTGTCCGTAACATAAATAATGCCCTTGGCAAGAACCGCAGAATTTTAGAAGCTGTAATTACCGCCAACCAAGAAACGGGAAAAACAAATGCAGAAAAATTATTGGCCAAGGGTTTTCAGTTTAAATATTTTACGCACACTTACACTAATAAAAAAGGCGATGTTTATTATTTCTGTTATGATATGGGATACTTGCCGTTGGAGAATGATTGGTTTTTGATTGTGAAACGAAAAGAGGAAACCAATTAATTTTTCATTTTAAAATAAGCGCCTAATAAATAATAAAAATGCAACCACTCACTATAACACTTATTCAAACAAATCTTCATTGGGAAAATAAAGCAGCCAATCTTCTCATGCTTGAGAACAAAATAAAAGCAATAGATGAGCGCACAGAAATTGTTGTGTTGCCAGAAATGTTCAGTACTGGGTTTTCAATGAACAACGAAGCGCTTGCGGAAGATATGAATGGTGAAACAGTGAGTTGGATGAAACGTGTATCGGCAGAAAATAAAATTGTTTTAACCGGCAGCATCATCATTAAAGAAAAGGAAAACTTTTACAACCGCCTTATTTGGATGTTACCTAACGGTGATTATGGCGTGTATGACAAACGCCATTTGTTCGGTTTTGGAAATGAAACCGAACATTATAGTGCCGGCAGCAAAAGATTAATAGCAAGTGTAAAAGGCTGGAAAATTAATTTGCAGGTATGCTATGATCTTCGCTTTCCGGTTTGGGCAAGGCAAGCTCCCTTTGCTTCGGATAGCGCTGGGGGTGAGGCTGCGGAATATGATGTATTAATTTATGTTGCCAACTGGCCCGAGCGTCGTAGCCATGCATGGAAAACTTTGCTTTGTGCAAGAGCAATTGAAAACCAGTGTTATGTAGTTGGCGTAAACAGAGTAGGAGATGATGGCAATAAAATATACCACAGCGGCAACAGTATGGTTATTGATCACGCAGGTGCTGTATTGTATCACAAGGCTGATGATGAAGATACTTTTACGATCACATTGCAAAAAGAGTCCCTGTTAGAATTTAGAAGTAAGTTTCCTTTTTTAAAGGATGGAGATCAGTTTTCGATTACAGCCCCCTCTATCTCCCCCGAAAGGGGAGGAAGTCTCGAAGATTAATGAGAGTAATCTTAAAATAAAATTAGTAAGAATTATTTATAAGCTTTTTCGTCTCCTCCATTTTTTTATCATAGCCTTTTAGCAAAGCATCATAGCTTGTTGGTACTAATATATCCGGCAGTACACCTGTACCTTTTATAGATGTATGGTTATATTGTATCAGTCTAAATAATGGCAACCTTACCCGAACCCCTGTATGTGGTAGTTTTATATCAGGGATCATTATTCCATTGTTGCCATACCAACCGCCGCCTG
>JANXTN010000261.1 GCA_025352435.1 Ferruginibacter sp.
CAGGTTTTTTTATTTCTGCAGAAAATTTTGGTCTCTTGTATTCCTCAACACTTATATTTTGTGTAGATAGTGTGAATGTATCTTTTAAATAAAAACTACCGTTCAGCAAACCTTCCGGTAATTTAAAACTTCCGTTGTAGGAACCGTAATCATTTGTCGTAACATGTATACTCGCAATCTTTTGATTGTTCCTGTCAAATAGTTGAACGATAGTTTTTGTATTCACCAATATTTCGCTTCTTCTGTTAGTGCCATCAGCTTGTGTTATTATTCCTTTAAAAAAGATGGTTTGGCCGGGACGATAAATACTACGATCTGTAAATAAAAATGTTCTTCTTGTACTATTGTTTTTTGCATTTACATCATCGTGATAATAACTGGTGTAGCCATCATCTGTAAACAATTCATCATGGTTATATTTTACCTGAACGATGCTGTTTTCATAGTTTACCGGTTTGGCAATTTTTACAAACCCATTTTTGTCACTAGTGTAAATGCCTCCCTTTGTAGTTTCATATTTTCTTGTGCTATAACTGTAAGCATTTGTCCAAAGCTGTACTGTGGCTTTCTCCAAGGGTTTTCCATTGTCTCTGTCCAGCACATACAATTCATTTTTGTTATTGGTTATGTAGCTGATGTTGCTCACGTAAGTGATTGCTCTTCCAACAATATTATTATTCAATGAAAAATCTTCCTTCATGCTTGCCAGTAAATAATAGGTTCCCAACGGTAATCCGTCCACTTTTATCTCCGTAGCATGTTGCTGCAAATCTTTTTGATTAGGAATATTTACACTCCAGCTTTTTAGAGGCTTTAATGCAACAATAAGAGGCCATATTTTTTCATAATCAATATTCTCAAACTTTTGAAGTTCTTCTCTGTTGGTTTGTACAATTCTAAAATATATTTTATCAATATTTTTAAAAGTTACCAATGCACGAAATGGTTGTGAAGGCAAATTCACTTTCTCCACATCAAAATGCAAAGAAGGTCTTTCAATCTGATTGATCAGATTTCTACAGTTTATTCCCCCTTCACTTTTTGGAAATTTTGCGTAAGCTGCTTCGCAAATTTGTTTTGCTTTTACTAAATCAAACTGGTTTTCTTTATTTGTAAGTGGGTTGTATTTTTGGGCTGATGTAACCAGCATTTGCGCCCGTAGATAAGTTGCCTGTGCACTTAAAGCACTATTGCCGTACTTAGTTTCAATATTTAATAAAGCATTTTCATACAACCTTTCTTTGTTGTTGAAAACACCATGTTGGTTTACAAAATCCAATCTTTTTAAATCTGCATCCAACAATGCATCCGGCTGTGCATCGTTTAAATGAAAGGCAAGCAAATCCTGCATTATTTGTAATGCATTTAAATAAAGCGAAGCGGTATCCTTAGTTTTAAAATTGTAAGCCGCAAATTCTTTTACAGGGGCGAAAGAAGCTTCTTCATTTATAATAAATTTATAAGCCGGACTTGTTACATCATTCTCGGTGCTCATAAAATAATCCAAGGCACGGTGAGCTAAAAAATCATACAAAGTTGGGCGAAGTTGTCTGGTGTTTTTTCCTTTCTCAATGATCGCATCTAAGCCGTTTAAGTTTGTGGCTTTTAGTATTGTTTCGTTTTTTAATGAAGCTTTGTACAAGGATGTTATAGTGGCATTCAGCTTTGCGATACTCCATGTAGTAATATCATTTCCTATTACTTCAACCAATGCAGTACGGCCGTATAATTTGTATCGGTTGTTTTCTTTATAAGTTTGAAATAACTGCGCCTGCATGCTCATCAAAATATTTTTTGCAGGAGCTTTTGTTTGTGCAATTAGTGTGTCTACAAAAAACAGGTTTTTCTGCTGGTTATCTTCTTCCGTCATGTTCCGGTATTTCATCTGGTACATAGAAGCTTTTATTTGTTGCGCTTCATTGTTTTTGGCAATGGCATCTTTAAAAATCTTAATCGTTTCATTCAACGCATCTTTCGTTAAGCCTTTCTTTTCAAAAGCATCTACTTTTTTCCATTCATTCAAATAATCATTATCGATTTGTGCCATGGCAGTTACAGATAAAAAGGTAAAACTCAGCAGTAAAAAATTCTTTAAGAACATAATTCCTTTATTTTAATTAAAAGATACAATTTGTTATGAGCCTAACTATTCCGACGAACTTAACCCTTAACGATTGTAAGATGAAGATGTGAAAGAAAATACATAATAAATCTGCATCTTTTTTCTTTAACTATTTATTGTGCTACAAAGACTGGCACGGCACATCATTTGAATAGTGGTAAAGATCAATCAAAAAAAGATTGCATTATTCATTATAAAAATTCAAATTATGAAAAAGATTTTCACATTACTTCTTGCGGTAGGGGTTCTCTCTTCAGCTTTTGCTCAGTGGAGAAACAACGGCAATGATGACAGAAATAATAACGGGCAGTATGGTAACAATCAGAACAATAATTACCAAAACAGTTCGCTTGTAGTTAATGCTTATTCTCAAAATGGTTTTACTGTAAGTATCGATAATGGCAACACATCTCAGAGCAATGGTAATAGTATTCAGTTCAGGTCACTAGCATCCGGCAATCATCTGGTAACTGTTTCTGCTTATAGAAGTACCATCTTAGGCAAGCAGGTTCCAAGAGTAATTTATAATTCGAACATTACTTTTAAACCCGGTGTAGAAACTTCGTTAAACATAGATAACAACGGTGCGGTTAATATTACCGAAAGACAAGTAAGCGGCAACGGGAATAATGGCAATAATGGTAGAGGAAATAAATATAAAAAAAATAAATATCCTCACGATAACAGAAACCATGATAAAGAAAAACATCACGGCCATGATGATGATGATCGTAACGATCGTAAAGACGATTAATTTATATAGCTATTAAAAAGCCCCGCTCATTATTTGATGCGGGGCTTTTTAACTATTAGAACTTTTACTTTTTCATTGCTTCGGCCATTGTCTTCCCTATGTCTGCAGGGCTTGCTACTACATGAATTCCACATGCAGCCATAATTTTCATTTTTGCTGCTGCAGTATCATCTTCTCCTCCTACAATTGCACCAGCATGACCCATTCTTCTACCCGGAGGGGCTGTTTGTCCTGCAATAAACCCTACAACAGGTTTTTTGTTACCTGTGCTTTTAATGTACTCTGCTGCCTCTGCTTCCATGCCACCGCCAATTTCGCCAACTCCGGCTCGGCATGGGACTTGTCTGGAATCAGCGGATTGGGAACCACGAACAAGGTGAAGATCACCACCTATCAAATTGGAGGCACAACCACCACCAACACCATCCTGTCGCGCATTTTCATCCTGAACGACTTTG
>JANXTN010000291.1 GCA_025352435.1 Ferruginibacter sp.
CATTTTTTGCAGGTCCTGTGCCGTGAGTGTCTGTCTCATCTAAATTTAAAGGCAAGCCAATAATAATTAATTCAACATTTTCTTCCGCAAAATACTTTTTTAAGAATGGAATTAACTCATGAGAATTTATGGTTGTCAACCCTGTACAAATTATTTGTAAAGGATCCGTTACAGCAATACCGGTTCGTTTTTTGCCATAATCTATTGCAAGTATTCTTCCCATTTAAAAATTATTGCTCGGTTAAAATGGTAAACTCCGATGACAAAACGGACTGCTCTTTGTAAAGTATGTCAATAAACGTTTCGCCATATTTTGCCAAATATTGTAACACATTATCAACTCTCTCCTGCAAATTATCAGAAGGATTTACATGTACCTTTATTTTTTTTATTTGTCTTTGCTGCGCATCAAACTTTTTCTTTTCAGCCTTTAATATTTTCTTTTCTAACATTTCAAGTTTGTTTAAAACCTGCGTTCTTAGTGCATGCACATGGCAGTTCAAAGAATCGTCAACTTCCGCGGCAACATCTTTTATTTGATCATAAATAATTTTAACCGCTTCTTTCTCGTCTTTAATATTAAGTTTTACACTTGAGGCTCTAAGAACAATTTCCTCTAGCAATTTTGCTTCAGATTTAAAAATATCATTTCGGTTAAAACCTAGTGATGCGATTTTTTCTGAAGTTTTTTTATCAATTAATGTAAACGAATTTCTTAAAATAAGTAATGGAAAAAAAGTATTGGTTTGAAGAAACACTTCTTTTAATTCGAGCCAGTAGGCAATTTCACCACCTCCGCCTATAAAAGCAATATTAGGTAAAATCGTTTCCTGAAAAACCGGTCGGAGTATTACATTCGGACTAAATCTTTCAGGCTTTGCGCAAACTTCTGCATCCAATTCGTCTTTACTAAATACAATATTTGTATTTGCTATCTTAAAATCATCTCCATTTTTTTCTATCCTTTCTCTGCTGTTTCCCTTTAAATAGAAAAGATTAATTTCTCGTCCCGCAGCCTGCACCTTATATTCTTTCGGGAATTTTGAAACGGTAGCAGCAACTGCCTTTTCAGAGAACTGTTCTTCTAATTCTCTTTTAATTACCGGCGCAAATTCTTTTTTAAAAACTTTGTTATCGGGCATCAAAATAACAAGTCCATACTTATTAAAAAGTTGATGAACAAAATGGAAAGTAGCCTTTTCAATAGTCACATTTTCTTTGTAACAGACACGAACAGCGCTTATTATTTCTTCACCAAATTTTTCAATAGAAAGTTGACCGGCTATAGCATCTATTATTTTGATAAATTCTTTATCAACAACCATTCTGCCTACAGCACCGGTTTGTAAAGTTTGCCATTTGTAGTGAGTACCATTTACATGAACTTCACCCAATTCATCTAAGTCTGCATCTTCACTACCCATGTAGTATATGGGAACAAATTTCTTTTCAGGAATTAGGTTCGAGAGTTCCTCACTTAATTTTATTGCATGAAGTATTTTGTAAATAAAGTACAAATGTCCTGTAAAAATGTTAGGCTGGTGAGCCGTGCAAACTGAAAAGGTATCTTCACTAAGAAGCGCCTCTATATTGGTTTGTAGCTTAGTGGATATTTGTATATTTTTATATTGCTCTGTAAGTTGGGCTTCTAGGAGCGCTCTGTTTACAGGAAAATCTTTTCTTTTTTCTATCGATTTTTTTAACCCTTCAATATTTGTAGGAAAACTGTAAAATTCTTTTAATTGCTCTGCGCCATCTAAATAATCCAATACAAGTTTGGAAAATGAATTCGTGTTGCGATAAGAAATTTTTGTAGAAGAAAAATGCATTTATCTGATTTATTGAGTTCCTCATCTGAAAGTTAGACTATATCACCTTCCAAATCATAATCAAAAGCTTTAGTGATTTTTACATTAACAAAATCTCCAATAACCAGTTTCTGTTTACTGTTTATTATCACTTCATTATCTACCTCTACACTATCAAATTCTGTACGTCCAATATATCTGCCACTTTCTCTTTTATCAACCAATACTTTAAAAACTTTACCAACTTTCTCTGCATTTTTTTCTAAAGAAATATCTTGTTGCACTTCCATTATTTCCTGTGCACGTTCTTCTTTTTCTTCAGCAGAAATGGCATCTTCAAAGTCAAAAGCACTTGTATCTTCTTCGTGGCTGTAAGTAAAAATACCAACCCTATCAAACTTCATTTTTTGTAAAAATATTTTTAATTCTTCTACGTCTTCTCTCGTTTCACCGGGGAAACCGGTGATCAAAGTTGTGCGCAGACAGATTCCCGGAACCTTTGCTCTGATAGCGTTTACAAGATCCTCCATTTCGGCCCTTGTAATATTTCGTTTCATAGCTTTCAGCATATTATCTGCGGCATGCTGCAAAGGCATATCTAAGTATTTGCAAATATTGTCGTGCGCATTCATAGCATCTAAAATCTCCATTGGAAATTTTGAAGGATATGCATAATGCAATCTTATCCACTCCAGCCCTGGCACAATTGCCAGTTGATTTAATAACCTAGGCAATTCTCTTTTTTTGTATATATCTAAGCCGTAGTATGTGAGTTCCTGAGCGATCAACATAATTTCTTTAACCCCACGGCTTACCAGTTGTTTTGCTTCAGCTACAATGCTTTCAATGGTACGGCTAACGTGCTGGCCACGCATTAAAGGAATGGCACAAAACGAACAGGTGCGATTGCAGCCTTCACTTATTTTTACGTAAGCATAATGTGATGGCGTAGCTAGCAGTCTTTCACCAATTAATTCGCCTTTGTAATCGGCTTCAAACTGCTTTAGAATTTGGGGAAGTTCCATTGTGCCGAAAAAAGCATCTACTTCAGGAATTTCTTCTTCTAAATTATTTTTATAACGTTCGCTTAAGCAACCCGTAACATATACTTTGTCAAGTTTTCCTTTCTTCTTTAGAGCTACATTATCCAGAATTGTATTTATACTTTCTTCCTTTGCCTTATCAATAAAACCACAAGTGTTTATGATTACGATATTGTGGTCAAGCTTGGTATTTTCATGTATCGTATCAATATCGTTTGCAATCAACTGTCCACTTAAAACCTCACTATCCACCATATTCTTACTACAACCAAGTGTAATGATATTTACTTTATCTCTCTTTAAGGTTTTTGTTTTCATGTTTTTTGCAGGCGCAAAGCTACGTTATTGAAAAACAAGTTTGCATTAAAAAGCGGTTTATGGATTCCTGCCTCATTTAAAAATTTATACAGCTAAAAGTTTGCTCAGGTTATCTTCATAAAAAAAAGGCTCACAAATTTCTTTGGCCTTTTTTAAAATTTCATTCAACCCGTTTTCTTGTACATGGTTTAATGTAAATGCCCGTTCCATTGAAACTTTTTGGTCTACAAACTGAGTATTTTCCACAGCTTCTGCAGTGGCCATAATTCTTAACCCCTGATCCTTAATTTTTCCCAGTGCGCTAATGATGTTACTTAAGGCTAAAAAATAATTTTTTTCTATGAAAACAAAATGTTGGTTATTACCTGCGGCAGGCATTACGTTAAATGGAGAATTTACAATTTCCGGTATTAAATATTTTATTAGCTCCGGAGCAGTACCATTATTATCTACAAATTGCACACAGCCACGCAAGGCCTGCGGATAAATACTAAGCCAACGTAATTTTCTTCTCAAATCATGCACTTGCATTTCCAGATCAGAAAAATGGGTTCCGGTTTCTACATAAAATTCTATAGTTTTTGCAATAGTTTTTTTATAAAACCGTTTGATAGATTCTACTTCTTCCTCGGGCGCTAACCAATCAGCCTTCTTTAATTTTCTTCTAATTTTTTTTGTTCTGTACAAATCAGAAGTCAACCATTTCTTTTTGCGCAAAACCAAATTCATTGCCTGCAACATTTTTTCTTTTTTTTCTTCTGCAAACATTCTTACGGTTGCGGGCATCTCATCATCTTTTAAAAAATCTTTTGCAAACCCATCATAATAATCTACTGCACCCAGCATATCCTCTAAAGATTTAAAATACTTCAGGGCATAAATAAATATTTTTTTATTGTGCATACCTGCATACAGCTTTGATAAGCCTTCAAGCATAAACAGCTTGGTGCGTGCATCATTCTTGTACAAAAAAAGAGCAGGACTATCCGTAACTGATGCTTTTAATAACAGCTCTTCTAATTGTATCAAATAATATTCAAATCTGCCGGCGCCTTGTTTCATATAAAAAAAATAATCGTAAAAAATATCATGTAGTTTCAAAAAAAGCAATTGTACCTCCCACCCATGTTTTGTCTTTATTGTACCGTGTGCCAATCATTTTTCCTTTGCTTAATCGTGCAAGATTGTGCACTGCTACAGGTCTTTCCCATTCGTCTTTCCAAAAATAAAATAATCTAATCTCAGCTTTTGCGGGTTCATCAGGCGTTAATATAATTGGTGCATAATTTACTTTTCGTTGCAAAATCCAGTTTTCAGGATCGTTAATATTGTCAATATCCTGTTGAGTAACATCAATTACGACACCCATTCCTGCAAAAGAAAATAACGGTTTTAAAACAAACTGCGCAAGATTTACAGGCATTTTTATTTCATTCAGAAAAAATGTTTCCGGTATATAAGGATTGTCAATAAACGGAAGTGTAAACTTGCTTATCCTATAAAACCAATTAGGATGAGGAAGCCATTTTACATCATACTCTTTTTTTAGATCAATTATCTCTGAGAGGTTTTCCTGTTGCTGCAAATCATCAAAAATAAGCCTGTTGTAAATACGCTTTATTATCTGTTGTTCTCCGTTTTCTTTAATATAAAATAATGTAGTATCATCTGCCTTCAACTTGGTAAGACATACAGTTTTAATTCCCAATATTTTTTCCGTTGCGTAGAAATCAATGCGAGTCTTTTGTTTTTCAGGAAAAATTTCTAGTAAAATGACTTCGTCCAATTTGCAATTGTCAACAATTATTTCCCTCAATAATTGTATGTACGTTTCTTTAGTAAAGCCGTTTAAATAGGAAGAATAGTTATTCGGTAAATCAGAATAAGCTGCAGCTATTTCGCTTTGAAAAGCCTGAAAGGCAAACAGTGTTGGAAAGCCCTGCATTTCTATTAACTGTGGCTCGTATTCCCCAGCAGCATTTTCACAAATTCCAAAATCGAATACCATACATTCAGCGTGTCCTTCATCACCCGGCACTCTTACATCATTCGGTATGCTCCTATCTGTAAGTGTTTTAAAGTTAGGAGCCGTAATGATATCGATAATGTCTTCACAGGCATCCAGCATTTTTTTTGTAAAATACTTGGGAATAAAAATTGGTGTTTCTGCAATTCTAAATTCCAGTGCACCGGGGCTTATGGCCTCTAGTGATGCCAAATAACTATTATATTTTTCTTCAGTGAAATTTTTATTAAAATGGTCTCTTAATAATTTTTGCATAAGGTTTCAATAAACTACAACTAATCAAAACGGAGCAGGCTTTGTATTTAAACAGCAGCCATTTCCATTTTATCGATAGAAGCATTTAAAAAATTGGGTAAAATATGTGCGTACGTGTGTAAAATTTTATCAGGGTCGCCCAACTGATCTATCATACTTTCCCATTTTTCTTCTCCATGGTTTTCTACAACAATCTGTTTTCTTTCGGGTCTTTGTAAATACATGCTCATTCCCACAGCATCAGCTTCAGGGTGAAACTGCGTACCAACCATGTAATCATTAAAACGGATCGACATAATGGCACGCTCTAAAGGCACATGTGGGCGATTTTTTTCAATAGCTAAAATTTTGCCGCCGATATTTTTTATTTTGTTGTGGTTGGGTTTCGTCACTTGGTAGTCTCTACTATCTACCGCGTAAAAAGGGTCTGTGAGTCCATTGAAGATAGGGTCTAATCCTGCATCTGCTAAGTAGTGAACCGGGAAAACACCAAAGGCTGTACTTTTTCTTTTGCTTACTTCAGCAACATCAAAATACCTGCAGGCAAGTTGGAAAGAATGACAAATAAAAAACACAGGTTTCTTAATTATATTTTCTTCAGATTCATTAAAACTTTCAACAGCTTTTATCCAGTCAAAAAATGAATTTTCCCAAAGGCTTCCTTCGCTTTCAAGAGGAGATCCAGGGCCACCACTGCTTAAATAAATATCATAACTAAAATCTGGTAGTTGATTGTGTTGGCGAACATTAAATTCATCACGTACAAGTTCACGACCATGTAAATCTGCAAACTGGTTCAAAATTTCACGAAGGCAACGCATACCCTGATTTTCGGCGCCTTCATACATATCTAAAATTGCTACCCTTAATGGTTCATTTTCGTAACGACTCATATTTCAAAAGTAGGAATTACTTCATACATATTTTGTAGAATTTAGTAAAATATACATGAATTATAGTTTAAGAAAACCATAATTTAACTAAATGAAATTGCTCTTACAGCTTGTTTCTTTATTTTTACCCACAATTATTTTCATCTGAGGAAATTTCTTACAATATTATCGAGGACGATTCTTGCAATTCTTTTGTTGCTGTTTATTTTATATGGTATCCTCCATTTATCCAATGTTCAAACATGGCTCGTAAAAAAAATTGCAGTTAATTTATCGGAAAGATTACATACAAAGGTTACCGTAAAAACAGTCGATGTTCGTTTTTTCAACAAAGTTTTATTAGAAGGTGTTATGGTAGAAGACCTTAAAAAAGATACTTTATTATATGCAGGAACGCTTAAAGCAAATGTAAATGACTGGTTCTTTTTTAAAGATAAAATAGCTCTCGAAAATATTGGCTTGGACAATGCTTTGATTAATATGAACCGGACTGATTCCGTCTGGAACTATCAGTTTTTAGTAGATTATTTTGCTTCGCCAAAAAAGAAAAAATCTGCCGGAGGTGATGTGGTTATTGATTTAAAAGAACTGCATTTTACAAACATTAAATTTAATAAAATTGATGGTTGGATAGGCCAAAATATGATTGCCAACCTTGGCAAGTTAGATCTAACAATGGACCTTGTGGATGTAAAAAATAAAAAAATATACATTAAGCAGGTCACTCTCAAATACCCTTTGTTTGCCCAAAAAGATTATAAAGGCAATAGGCCGGAGCAGGCAAACCTTAAGCAGATTATAGAAAAAATTCCTGTAATTGGTGCCTTTAAATGGAATGATGCAGGATGGGATATAAAGCTTGAAAAACTTGATATGCAAGACGGTGCATTTAAAAATGACAAGTTTACCGTAGAACCTCCTTTAGCTGACAGATTTGATGGTCAGCATATTTTTTTTGATAAGCTTAATGGCAGCATGAAGAATATTCGTTTTATTAATGATACACTCTCCATGTATGTAAATTTAAATGCAAAGGAACGGAGCGGTTTACTTGTAAAAAAACTGGAAAGTAATCTTAAACTCACACCGGAGGTAATGGAATTTAAAAATTTGGATCTGGTTACCAATAAAAGTAGGTTGAAGGATTATTTTTCGATGACGTATAAAAGTTTTCAGGAAGACTTCAGCAGTTTTTTGCACAATGTTTCTTTAGAAGCAAATTTTAAAGAAGGTATACTTAACAGCGATGATCTTGCATTTTTTTCTCCAAATTTAAAAAACTGGAAAAGGGTATTTTTTTTGGATGGCAATGTGAAAGGGCCACTCGATAATTTCGTTTCAAAAAATATAAAAGTAAGAACCGGCAATACCATATTGGAGGGCAATTTGGCTATGCGTGGTTTACCGGATATAAACAGCACATTTATAGATTTGCAGGCTAGGCAATTGCGTTCAAATTACAGCGATATGATTGGAATCGTACCGCAATTAAAAAAAATACAAAAGCCTGCAATTTCAAAACTCGGCACTGTTTCTTTTGCAGGAAATTTTGTTGGTTTTATAAAAGACTTTGTTGCCTATGGCACTTTTAACACTGCTCTGGGGAATCTCACTGCAGATGTAAACATGAAAACGCCTGCAAACAAACCCGCAGCATATTCGGGCATAATATCCTCCACAGGTTTTAATTTAGGGGCATTTATACAAAGCTCACAATTGGGTAAAATTGCATTAAACGCTAAGATTGTAGGAAGTGGTTTTGATATAAATGAGTTGAAAGCAAAAGTGAATGGTACCGTAAGGTCGGTTCAATTCAATAACTACAATTATCAAAATTTAGCAGTTAACGGAGATTTTGAAAAGAAACTTTTTATCGGTCACTTTTCTATAGATGATCCCAATTTAAAAATTTCCAGTTTAGATGGTGCGCTCAATCTTTTGGAAAAAAATCCGGGATTTAAGTTACAGGCAAGTGTAGAAAAAGCAGACTTAAAAAATCTTGGTCTTACTAAAGAGGCATTTAATTTTTCCGGAGATCTGGATTTAAACTTTACAGGAAATAATATTGATAATTTTTTGGGAGAAGCTCGGGTTTCCAATGCTAAATTACAGCAGCAAAATAATCGCTTATCTTTTGACTCGCTTAATATAAACTCCGAAATTATAGACGGTAAAAAATCACTTTCATTAAGTTCAAATGAAGTACAGGCAAACATTACAGGCTATTTTAAAATAAAAGAATTACCGGATGCTGTAAAGATTTTACTTGCACGTTATTATCCGACATACATAAAATCTCCGGCCTTTGCAGTAAACAGTATTCAGGATTTTACATTTAAAATAAAAACAAACAATGTTGATCAATATGTAAAATTGATTGATCCAAAACTGGGAGGTTTTAATAATTCAAATATTAGCGGTGATTTTAATTTACAAAATTATAATCTGCACCTGAAAGCAACAGTTCCGCAGTTTTATTACGACAAAAAAGAGTTTAACAACACCGTATTAAATGGAAGAGGAACCAGAGATACACTTATAAATGATATTGCCATAGAAGACATCATCATCAATGACAGTCTGCATCTGCCCAATTCAAAATTAATTGTATCTACCAGCCACGATCTGTCATTTATAAAATTAAATACAAGTGCCAGTAAAATATTTGGCGATGCAGAATTAAATGCAAGCATTCAAACGTTAAGTGATGGTATAAAAATTCATTTTTATCCATCATCATTTATCATCAATAATAAAAAATGGCAGCTAGAAAAAGATGGAGAACTCACGCTGCGCAAGAGGTTTTTGGATGCAAGTGAAGTAAAGTTTTACCAAAACAACCAGCAAATTATTTTAAGAACAGAATTGTCTGACGAAAATGATGACACTCATTTAGTGGCTGAACTTAAAAATATTTCACTGGAAGATTTTGCATTTTTATTACCAGCAAGACCCGCTTTAAAAGGGCTTATAACAGGTACTGTAACAGCAACGGATATTTTTGGGAAAACAAATATTGGTTTTAAAGGAAGAGCCGACAGCTTTGACCTGGATGGAAGATACCTGGGTAAAGTAAATCTTGTAGCAAATGCAAATACCAATACCGGGGAAATTACTTTTAAGACGGATGCAGGAGAAAAAGATTTTGATTTTGCGATAGATGGAGGTTTCAATTATAAAGACTCAACAGGAAATTCTTTAAACATAAATGCATTGGTAAAGGCTTTAAATATTGATATTTTAAAGCCTTATTTAAATACAATATTCAGCGATATTAAAGGTATTGCAAACGGAAAATTAAGTATTGCAAAAAGTGGTGATGATCTTACATTAATGGGAGATGCGATAATAAATGACGGAAGCTTTAAAGTAGCATACACACAGGTTCGTTACAATTTTGATAAGCAACCAATACATTTTGGAAAAGATTTAATTGATATAGGAACACTTCAAATTAAAGACACGCTTGGTAATACAGGTACAGTAAGCGGTAAAATGTATCATACATTTTTTAAAGATTTTTCATTTGAAGACATGCATTTTTCATCACCCAAAATTTTATTGTTAAACACAACACGCAAAGACAATGCACAATTTTACGGTAAAGTAATTGGCAGAGGAAACATGTCTTTAAACGGAGATGTTGCAAATATGAAAATGAATATTGACGGTGAGCCGAGCATTACAGACAGCAGCCATATTTATTTGCCCACCGGCAACAGTAAAGAAAGCAATGTTATAGATTATATAGATTTTATACAGTTTGGTAGTTTGATGGACAATGATGTTTCCACAAAAGGACTTTCAAACCTACTCGTAAATATGAATCTGACAGCGAACCCTGCGTGCAAAATAGATGTGATTTTAGATGAAGAAACAGGTGACATTATTAAAGGAGAAGGTAATGGTGAATTAAACATTACGGTAGGTACAAAGGAACCATTATCCATCAGAGGTAAATATGATCTTACAAAAGGAGAATACACTTTTAACTTTCAAACTTTTTTAAAAAAACCATTTACGCTTAGCCGGG
>JANXTN010000294.1 GCA_025352435.1 Ferruginibacter sp.
TTAAAAACTTTTGTAAACATAAATGGAACTCCGATACCTACAAAGGCTGCACAAAAAAGCCAACCCCCCACAATAATCAACAAAATATCTTTATTACGTTTTATTTGCTTTCTGTTTATCCAAATTAAAATTGCAGCTAAAATGGTAAAAACAATAAGCAAGGTTTTGGTGTGAAATAGCAATGACACCACCAATAGAACAGCCATCAAAATGCCGGAAATTAAATATCCCGGTGGTAAACCTTCTCTGTACATTGGTATGAGAAACGAAAAATAAACCAATGCTAAGCCGGTTTCCCCCTGTAAAATTGAGAGTGCCGCGGGGGCAAATGAAATAGCGGCGGCAATCGTTTGTGATTTGGCTTTGCTAAAATCTGTATCCTGCAATGAAAGGAATTTGGATAAGGCAAGGGCCGTAAATATTTTACATAGCTCTACCGGTTGAAGGTTCATAAACCCAAGTGGAATCCAGCTTTTTGAACCTTTTATTTCTTTACCAACTACAAATGTGGCGAGTATAAGTACAATGCCAACAAGGTAGGAAAGATTAGCAGATGCGGTAAATAATTTACTATCTGTCAATAAAATAAATGTTCCAATTACACAGCACGCCAAAAAAAAATAAAACTGTTTGCTGTAATTTTTTTTGAATCCAAAAAATGTTTGTATAAAATTATCCGTGCTTTTATACTCAACAGAAATAATACATACCAGCCCGATAAAAATTAATAATGCATAAAGTGTCATTATAACTTTGTCATTGCCCTTTGTTATAGATATATTTTTCTGATACATTTAGTTGTCAAGTTTTGTAACCGAGTCCCTTGTAACCTGTTTTTGTTTATCAGGTAAAATTGCTTCTGGTTTTAATCGTTCATCTTTTTTATTATCCTTCTTTTCCTTGTCTTTTTTATCCTTAATAATTTTGGTAAGACCTACTTCATCTTCACCATCATCAATACCGGTTGTATCCTTTATTATCTTTATAAATCCTTTTGCTATCAAATAAGCAGAGTCTTTTGAATGGCGAAGAGAATCTTGTTTTCTTACCTCCACATAAATCCGTTTTGGTATTAAACTTAATTTAGAAATGCTTTCAATTTTTGCCAATCTTTCTTTATCTGTTATGGAATCTTTTAAATATTTTTCAATCATCAATCCCGCAATTGGCGCAGCATACGTTCCTCCGAACCGGCCACTGTTTTCCACAACGCACATAATGGCAATTTTGGGATTTTCTCTTGGCGCAAAAGCGCAAAAGAAAGAGTGATTTTCCTGCTTTGTACCTCTGTAATAATTCTCTACAGTTCCTGTTTTACCGCAAATAGTTATGCCTGCAACTTTGGCATTTCCACCGGTACCTTTTTCTAAAACGCCCTGCATACCATCGTGTACCACATTAAAAATACTATCAGGAATGTCAATTGGATCATGGTGTTTTCTGTATTGTTCAAGAATTTCATATTTGTCGCCACCTTCAATAGAGTCAACCACATGAGGGGTAATGTACCAGCCTTTGTTTGCTATGTATGCCATCTCATTGGCAACCTGCAGCGGTGTAACATCTACCTCGCCCTGGCCTATACTTACAGACCTAAAACTGCAATAATTCCAATGACCTTTCCCAAAAACTTTATCATAATCCTGCGGCCTTGGTATGTTTCCTCTTTTTTCTGAAGGCACATCGATTCCAAGTTTGTGGCCTAGTCCAAAAGCGTACATGTATTTATCCCAGCTTCTCAAACTACTATCTACCGTAGGAAAAATAGGATTGTTTATTACCCGTTGCATAACAGTAGCAAAATAGGTATTATCAGAAACAGTAATGGCACTTCGTAAATTGAAAGTACCAAAATCTAAACACCGCATAGGTTTAGCACCACCACAACCATAGAATGCGCCACTGCAGGTTACGGTAAAATCAGGCGTAATTACACCTTCATGCAAGCCTACCAATGCCTGCAATGTTTTAAATGTGGAGCCCGGAGAATAAGTAGCACTCACCGTTCTGTTAAGCAATGGAAGTGCAGGGTTTAAGAATAATTCTGAAAAATGTTTTCTTCTTTCACTGCCTGTTAAATATTTTGGCTGATAAGTGGGTGCGCTTACCATGGCCAATATACCGCCTGTTTTTGGATCAATAGCCACAATAGCACCAAGTTTATTCAGCATTAATTTTTCTCCCAGCTCCTGCAATTCAATATCTATAGAAGTATGCAGATTATGGCCGGCAACCGGCATTGTATCATACTTCCCTTTTTCAAGTTTTTCGGTAAGACGATTTTTATTGTCTCTTTTCCAATATTCAATTCCTCTTTCACCCATCAACACTTTTTCATAACTCCGCTCAATGCCCGTCATACCTGCATAATCGCCGGATACATAACCTTCGTTTGTATGTTTTTTTAAAAAATTTGTATCTACTTCAGCAGTGTAGCCAAGAACATTTGCAGCTGCATCAAAGGGATAACTCCGCACAGATCTTTCCTGCAGGTAAAAGCCTGGTGTAAACAAATACATACTCTCATTTAGCATTGCCTGTTTATCATCACTCAACAATGCTTCAAAAACAGATGTTCGTGTACGCCCGTTTTTAATAATAACTTCTATAATTTTTTTATTGAATTGAGCAGTATCAATGTTTAAAATTTTACAAAGCGCCGAAGTGTCAATTCCCTTTAATTTATTTGGCGTAACCATCAAATCGTAAATAATGGTATTTTGTAAAATCGCTTTTTTGTGACGGTCGTAGACAATTCCTCTGTCGGGGTAAATTACTTTTCTAAAAGTTCCCTGTGCATTGGCCTGCAACCGCAGGTCAGATGAAAAAAGCTGTAAATGTGCAAGTTGTGCAATGATCACAATAAACATAAGCACAAACACAAATACTACAATATTTTTTCTGGAATGGTTAAAGGCGGACATTTTGTGAATTGTGAATGGTGAATTGTGAGGAGTGAATAGGACAGTTCTAATTTTTTTGAGTTGCTTTGATGAGACCGGTTAATAATTTAAAAGAATTTACCATGGATAAATTTAAGTCCGTTGTGTCAAAATTTACTAAATATTTCAATTCAAAAGCAATATCAAGGGCAGCATCAATTTCAATTATTGAGCCTCTGGAAATTTCGAAATATCTTTTTGTCTCCACTTCACATTTTCTGGAAGCACCTTCTGCGATATTTACATGAACAGATAAAGCAGCTCTTCTTATTTGCGAACACATCGAAAATTTTTCTTCTGAAGGTAATATTTTGGTAAGTTTATAACATTCTAAAACAAATTGTTTTGAGAAAGTATAAACATCCAATTTTTGATGATTCAATTCTAAGAGCATTAAAATACTTTTTATTTTGAGGAGAAATTACGTAAAAAACCTACTCCATTATTTGCAAATTTCCTCATTCACAATTCCCAATTCACTCCTAAACGGTATTCGTTCTAAACTTTTGTTTTCTTACAAAAATCAATTCAGTAATTATTATAAGCAGCACACTGATTATTGTAGATAAAATTGTTTTTACCAAAAAATACCAGATGTTACCAAACTGCCATGCCTCCAACAAAAACAACCATGCATTGTGAAACAAACTGAGAATGCTCATAAAAATTATATATGGTAAAATGCCACCCATACTTTTTATGGAGGGCTCTTCGAAGTTTGTATCCGCACCTTCCTGCGGAATAAAAATATTTACAAGAAATGGCCTCAAATAAGCAATCAATACACATGCAGCAGCGTGAAAACCAGGGTTGTGCCAGAAGCTGTCTAAAATAAAACCATAAATAAATGCAATGATCATTAGCCAGCTTCTTTGCATTTTAAAAGGAAGCCATAAAATAAATAAAAAGTACAAATAAGGTGTAACCATTTGGTGCAGGTGTATTTTATCTAGCGCAAAAACCTGTACAATTAAAAACAACACAGCCCTCAAAATATTTTTTACCAGTATACTCATTTAGTTTGCTGAAGCTTTAGCTTTTTCTAAAATATTTTTTACAGGTTCCGCATCTGCACTTTCAATGGCATACACATATTCAATATTATAAAAATTGGCAGTTGTTTTTAAAGCAATTCTGTAATTATTATTGGTAGTTTCGGGTTGAATATCTGTAACTCTTCCTATCAATATTCCCTTAGGGAAAATTGCGCTGAAACCACTTGTAATAATGGTATCTCCTAAGGAAATTTTTGCACTTTTAGGAATGTTATTTAAGGAGAGAATATTTGGCTTTTTGCCATCCCAGCTTAATGTTCCGGTTTCGCCGCCTTTTAAAAGTTTACCACTTAATTTACTGTCTTTGTGCAGCAGACTCATTACAGTCGCATAGTTTCCATCTACCTCAGTAATAACGCCTACAACATCATTATTTATACCAACAATGCCCATTCCTTTTTTAAAATTGTGAACATTGTCTCCTGTTATAACAATGAAATTACTTTGAGCTGCAATGCTGTTTGCTACAACTTTTGCATTTAAAAAATTAAATTTTCTGAAACGGGAAACAGAGTCTACTTTAATAGTATCTAAAAATACTTTGTCGGAGGAATCAGCAATATTAAAATTATATCTAAGCTTATTATACAATCGCTCATTTGCTTTTACCAAAGAATCGTTGGTTCTTTTAAGTTGAAAGTAGTACTCAACTTTATTAAACTGTTTATTTATGCGGCCGGTAAATTTATTAGCTGTATTTCCAAAAGCCGCCTCATGAAATTTACTGTAACTAACAATAAAATAAATAGAAAGGACCTGTAAAAACAGGAAAAGTAAGAGATTACTAAAGCGCCTTATAAAAAGGAAAATGTTACCCACGGAAAGAAGAAGTATTATAAATCAAAAAAATTATAAAAAATACATACCAACCGGCACAACATTTATAATTTTACATTCACTATCAAAATAAGATACCTATCTCATTACAAAAGGATATCTATCATAATTTTTCAATGCAATACCTGTTCCTCTCACAACACTTTTAAGTGGATCATCCGCAACGTGAACGGGTAATTTTATTTTGTTGGCTATTCTTTTATCAAGCCCACGCAACAATGCACCACCGCCTGTAAGGTAAAGCCCACGGCGATAAATATCTGCCGAAAGCTCAGGAGGTGTAGTTTCTAAAGCTTTTAAAATTGCTTACTCAATTTTGAAAACACTTTTATCTAATGCATCAGCCACTTCCTGGTAGCTGACCATAACTTGTTTTGGAATCCCCGTTACAAGATCACGACCGTTCACGGGAATATCATCCGGCGGATTTTCTAAATCTTTCATTGCAGCACCCACCTGTATTTTAATCTGCTCTGCAGTACGCTCACCTATTAGTAAACTGTGATAACGACGCAATGCTTCCATGATATCTGCTGTAAATTCATCTCCCGCAACTCTTATACTTTGGTCGCACACAATACCTGCCAAAGCAATAACCGTAATACCTGTTGTTCCACCTCCAATATCAATGATCATATTTCCCACAGGTTCTTCTACATCTATACCAATACCAAGAGCGGCTGCCATTGGTTCGTGTATTAAGTAAACTTCTTTTGCACCTGCCTGCTCTGCACTATCTCTCACCGCACGTTTTTCTACTTCAGTAATGCTGCTCGGTATACAAATCATCATTCTCCAACTCGGTGCCATCCATGGTTTTTTTGGATAAACCATTTTTATCAACTCCCTTATCATTAATTCAGCTGCATTAAAATCTGCAATAACACCATCACGAAGTGGCCTTACAGTTCTTATACTTTCATGGGTTTTTTCATGCATCATCAATGCTTTTTTACCCACCGCCAATAATAATTTAGGATTGTTTCTATCGAGTGCAACAATGGATGGTTCGTTTACTACTACTTCATCATTGTGTATAATAAGTGTATTTGCTGTTCCGAGATCTATCGCAATTTCTTGCGTAAAAAAATTAAAAAGGCCCATTTTTGTTATGCTAGTGTAATTAAGGAATGTCGACAAAGTTGATGTAAATAATTGACTTTACAATCATCAAATTTTTAATTAGTAAAAATTATTCCATAATCGATTTTATCCCTGAAATGCTTTGCCTACAAAGGGTTTGCTAAGATGCTTAGTTTTATTACAAAGATAAGCGCACACAATTATTTTAAGGGTATGTTTATACTTTTATTTCATACAATTTTTTTGTAGTAATGTTACTTTTTAATATCAATTTATAAAAATTCATAACCAATATCATCCCGATAGTTCATGTTTTCAAAATCAATTTGCTGTAAAAGGTAATCAGATTTTTCATTGGCTTCTTTTATGTCTTCACCGTAAGACACTGCCACCAGCACTCGACCACCATTTGTTACTATTTCATTTTCTTTTTGTAAAGTTCCTGCATGAAAAAGAAAACTGTCGGGTAAATCGTAAGAATTTAAGCCATTAATGGTACAGTTTTTTTTATATTCTCCCGGATACCCTCCACTTACAGCGACCATGGCAACGGCAGAACGTTCATCAGTTTTTATTAAATGATTTTTTAAGGTAGCGGTTTGGGTTGCCTGTAATAGTTCCACAATATCATTTTGCAACCTGGGTAAAACTACTTCAGTTTCAGGATCGCCCATACGGCAGTTGTATTCAATTACCATGGGTTCATCATCTTTATTTATCATTAAACCTATAAAAACAAAACCCTTATAATCAAGTTTATCTTTTTGGAGTCCATTAACCGTAGGTACAACTATTTTATCTGTTATCTTTTGTTTCAAAGCTTCAGTAAAAATTGGTACAGGGCTCACTGCACCCATGCCTCCCGTGTTCAACCCTGTATCTCCTTTTCCAATTTTTTTATAATCTTTTGCTTCGGGAAGTATGAGAAAATCAATTCCATCTGTTAATACAAAAACACTTAATTCTATTCCTTCTAAAAAATCTTCTACCACAACTTTTTTTCCGGCTTCGCCGAATTTGGAACGCAGCAGCATTAATTCAAACTCGGCTCTAGCTTCTAAAACGGTTTTACAAATGAGCACACCTTTACCTGCGGCCAAACCATCAGCCTTTAAAACAACAGGATACGAATGCTCGGTTAAATATTTTATCCCGGCATCAAAATCATTTACTGTAAATTCTTTGTAACCTGCTGTGGGAATATTATGGCGGATCATAAAATCTTTTGCAAAAGCCTTGCTTCCTTCTAATTGTGCAGCCTGTTTGGACGGGCCAATAATCTGTATGTGTCTGGTGTTTTTATTTTGGTTAAAATAATCTGTAATGCCGTTTACCAATGGTTCTTCGGGACCTACCAATATTAAATCTATTTTATTTTCAACGGAGGATAATGCCAGTTTTTCAAAATCGGATATTGCTATAGGAAGATTAATACCACACATAGCTGTGCCGGTATTACCGGGAGCAATAAATAAATTGTTGCAAAGCGGGCTCTGTTTAATCTTCCAGGCAAAAGCATGTTCACGCCCGCCGGAACCTATGATCAGGATATTCATTCTGTGATTATTAGGATTAAATTATCCTAAAGATATTTCGAGAAAATTTAAAAATAGTAATTTAATATTTCGCTCATTTTATTTTACATCGCCCATTAATTTTTTTACCAGCGGTGAAATAAGCAATAAAATAATTCCTGTAATTAGTGCATAAATAGCAAGCTGTTTATAGCCATTTGTGTATGTAGTTAATTTTTGGAGGAGCGTATCATTTTCATCAGCAGAAGACAAACCTGCACCAAGCAACCCTGCAACATACTGCCCATAAGCGCTTGCAAGGAACCACATGCCCATCATTACTCCCTGTAATTTTACCGGAGATAATTTTGTCATGATAGAAAGCCCAATAGGCGATAAACATAATTCGCCAAAAGTTATTACCAAGTATGCAATTGTAAATACGTCAAGTGATGCAATGCCGGTTGCAGAGGCGAAAAAACGTGTTGCATAAAAAACATAAAATGCTCCTGCTAAAAATAAAAAGCCAAGTCCAAATTTTACAACAGTGTTAGGTTCTATTTTTTTCTTTGCCATGGCAATCCAAACGAGGCCAAAAAGTGGAGCAAAAATTATAACGAATAATGAGTTTGCAGAATTATTTACACCATTGGGGTCAAGCGTTACGGCTCCTAAAATTTTATTGCCGAGGTTATTGGCTGCAAACAAACTTAGCGATCCACCACTTTGCTCAAAGAAAGCCCAAAATAAAATGGAGAAAATAATAAATACCAACGCAGCTATTAATTTTTTTCGTGCTTCTTTATCATACTTTGACATTTCGTAAAAAACATACAACAACGTTAAAGGGCCGATGGCATACATAAAATAATCAGTGTATTCAGTAATAGCAACCATTTTCATTATAATAGGAATAAATATAAGCGAGCCTATAAAAACTGCATAAGTATGCCATGGTTTTGCGTTGTTTTTTACTGCTGTATTATTTTCAATAACTATTTTGGTTTCACTACCCGGAGGCAGCCCAATTGGTCCCAATGATTTTTGTGTAAATACAAAAGTTATTAAGCTAATGATCATCACAATTCCTGCAAGCCCAAATGCTAAATTCCATGAATAATTTTTCCCAATAGCAATACATGCATAGCCACCTATTAATGCTCCAATATTAATTCCCGAGTAAAATAAAGAGAAGCCGGCATCTCTTCTTACGTCGTCTTTTTTATAGAGATTTCCAACCATTGTAGAAATATTTGGTTTAAAAAAACCAGTACCAACAATTGTAAAACTGATTCCTAAAAAGAAAAATTCTTTTGGGTTAAGGGCTAAAATTCCACTTCCAACAATCATTAAAATTCCACCCCAGAACAATGATTTCCTAAACCCTAAAATTTTGTCTGCAAACAAACCGCCTATAAAAGTGAATGCGTAAACAAAGGCTTGTGTGGCACCGTATTGTAAATTCGCCTGTTCATCTTTCATCATTAATTGCGTTACCATAAAATAGGTGAGCATGCCACGCATTCCATAAAAACAAAAGCGTTCCCACATCTCAGAAAAAAATAAATACCAAAGTTGTTTTGGATATTTTCCTTTAAAATTTTGAATCTCCTCTATACTTAATTCTGCTGCCATAACTGATGGTTGAGAAATAAATATAGAAATAGTTTGTTGTAAAATGTCTTAATGGGAACAATGAATTTTGGTGAAGTTTTCTTTTTAAAAAATACAAAACGGTATTAAGAATTTCTCATTTAGTAAATAGTAAAAAGAATTACTTATTTTGGATGTTGAATTATTTGTTTAATGAAATAAAAATGCAATTATGATAGAAGAAACGATAAAACCTAAACACCCAAAAGGATTGTGGGTATTATTCGGTACAGAAATGTGGGAGCGTTTTAACTTCTACGGAATGCGGACAATATTAACGCTCTTTATAGTGAATGCGTTAATGATGAGTAAAGAACAATCGTCTATCATCTATGGAGGGTTTTTAGGGCTTTGTTATTTAACGCCTATGTTAGGTGGTTTTATTGCTGATCGTTTCTTAGGGAACAGACTTTGCATTATG
This sequence comes from Ferruginibacter sp., assembly GCA_025352435.1. GTDB lineage: Bacteria > Bacteroidota > Bacteroidia > Chitinophagales > Chitinophagaceae > Ferruginibacter. Next base: position 9,506 of record JANXTN010000294.1, read on the forward strand.
CTTGGTGGCTTAATGATGGCTGCAGGACAAATGTTGCTTTTTTTTAGTGCAACTATTTTTAGTTCAAATCTTGAACTTGCCAAAACACTTTTATATGTAGCACTTGGTATTATCATTTTTGGAAACGGTTTTTTTAAGCCCAATATTTCCAGCATGGTGAGCAGTCTTTATCCGAAAGAAGAAAAAAGTAAACTGGATACAGCTTTTACCATTTTTTATATGGGTATTAATATTGGTGCGTTTTTAGGCCAATTGATTTGCCCTTTAATTGGGGATGTTGTTGTGAATGGTGTAAGAGATATTCACGCTTTTAAATGGGGGTACCTAGCTGCATCTATTGCAATGCTAATTGGCACAACAACATTCTTTTTTCTTAAAGACAAATATGTTGTTAATCCTGAAGGTCGTGCAATAGGGGGTTTACCTTCTAAAAATGATGCCTCAGACTATGAAGAAGGAGAGGCACAAAAAGCATCTTTTTCTAACAAAGCATTAGGAATAGCATCTGTTACATTTATTGTTCTGGGTTTAATTTTTCATTATGTATTTGGGCAGAATATTATTTACTCAATCATTTATGCAAGTGGTCTTACTCTGGCAGGTCTAATTATATCAGATGGTTCAATTACAAAAGTTGAAAGAGATAGGATTCTGGTTATTTACATTGTCTCCTTCTTTATCATTTTCTTCTGGGCTGCATTTGAACAGGCTGGTTCGTCACTTACCTTTATTGCAGATAATCAAACAGACCGTAATTTTTTTGGCTGGAATATGCCTCCGTCCATGGTGCAAATTTTTAATGGAATTTTTGTTGTTGCATTCGCTATTCCATTTAGTATTTTATGGGACAAGCTTAGAGCCAAAGGAAAAGAACCCATTTCTCCCGCAAAACAGGCAATGGGACTTGCTCTAATTGCATTGAGCTATTTCATAATAGCACATAATGTAAAAGATTTAGGAAACAGTGGCTTGCTTGCAGTAAAGTGGCTAATACTTCTTTATTTAATTCAAACTTTTGGTGAGTTATGTTTATCTCCTATTGGTCTATCATTGGTTGGCAAATTATCACCTAAAAGATTTTCATCTTTGTTATATGGCGTATTCTTTTTGTCAAATGCGTCCGGTTATGCGCTTGCAGGAACATTAGGATCTATACTACCTGCAACCGGAGAACAGTTTACTGAATCCACTAAAATGGGAATTGATTTACAAGGAATACTTGATAAAAAAATTGTACCTACAGCAGATCAGGTTCATATGCTAGCTGAAAAGAAAATCAGTTTAGTAAATCCCTCTTTTGCGGGTGTAGAAATTCATAATCTGTTTCAATTTTTTATGGTATTTGTTGTATTGTGTGGGTTAGCATCAATTGTGCTTTTTGCACTTACTCCGTTGTTAAAGAAAATGATGCACGGAATCAAATAAAAAGATTTGGAAGTTTTCATAATCCATACGTATCATTCATAAGATGATACGTATCTTTATAAAAAGAAGTTATGACTACTAAATTGACATTAAGTATAGATGAAGA
>JANXTN010000243.1 GCA_025352435.1 Ferruginibacter sp.
CCAACTTTATGAAAAGAAGCGAAATTGTCCTTTTGATGATATTGGCATTGGTACAGTTTACAAATATTGTAGACTTTATGATCGTAATGCCATTTGGTCCTGTACTTAAAAAGCTTTGGGGAATAGATAGCACACAGTTCAGCCGAATCGTCTCTGTTTTTAGTATTGGTGCTTTCATAAGTTCTATGGCATGCCTTGCTTATGTGGACAGGTTTGATAGAAAAAAGGTTTTACTCATCGTTTATGCAGGCTTTACTATCGGAACCTTTTTGTGCGGACTTTCCAATAACTACGAACAGCTTTTAGGAGCTAGATTTCTGACCGGTCTTTTCGGAGGCATTGGGGGCAGTACAATTTTAAGTATGGTTGGTGATTATGTTGCTCCGCAAAGAAGAGGCCAGGCAATGGGAATTTTAATGACAGGTTTTGCATTAGCTAGTGTGTTAGGCGTACCTGGTGGTCTTTGGCTTGCAGGATATTTTCAATGGCATACACCCTTTATGGTGCTTGGTTTTATATGCATGGTGGTTTTTACTTTAGCAATATTTATTGTCCCAAATTTCGTTGGTCATTTACAGGATGGAGTTGTAAAACACAAAATCGGCGCAATATTAAAAAAGGTATTTAATGAAGCAAACAAAAGATGGGCATTGCTTTTAAGCAGTTTGCTCATCATGAGCCATTTTAGCATCATACCATTTTTGACAGATTTTCTCACCTTTAATTTGGGTATAAATTATAAAACTAATGTACCCATTATTTATATTATTGGAGGATTGCTTACAGTAGTATGCAGTCCACTTATTGGTAAATTAAGCGATAAATATGGCCGTGTTCCTGTCTACACTATTTTAACCTGTTTGGCAATGGTTCCTTTGTTGGCCATTCCCAATATGCATACTAACAATCTTTGGATTTTACTGCCTGTCTGCAGCACGCTTTTTATTTTCAGTGGAAGCAGAATGGTTGTTGGAAATGCACAAGTTACAAGCACCGTTTTATCAAAAGGAAGAGGTTCATTTCTTATTGTAAACAGCAGTATACAGCAATTAAGTACAGGAATTATTGCTGCCGTAGGTGGTGCCATTGTTACGAACGACGAAGCAAAAAAAGTTATACATTACCCGATACTCGGCTTTATAGGAGCAGTTTTAGCAATTCTCGCATTAATTGTTTTTAAGAAAATACAGGTTGTTAAAGAGGGAGATTAAAAGCTAAAAATCCTTTTTTTCTATCCAATTTAATATTCTATACAAAACAAATTGGCTACGTTTTTGATTAAAATAAGAGTATTTGAAATGATTCACAGAGTTGAATCAATGATAACATGATTATTAATTAAAAATATAACTATGAAATTAAAAAGCATGATGGCGGTTGCCATTTTAATTCTTTCATTAAACAGTATAGCACAGGTAATTGACTATTCTTTAATTCCCTACCGAAAAGGGGACAAATGGGGCTATGCAGATGCTCAGAGAACCATTGTAATTGCTCCCAAGTATGCAGACGCTCAGTGGTTTTCGGAAGGGATGGCTGCAGTTAAAGTTGGAAGCAAATGGGGTTATATAAACAAACAGGGCAAACTTGTAATACCGGCAAAATTTACCGTAGCAAAATCATTTAGAAAGGGTTATGTTCCTAGTACTGGCAAAGCTGGAGGCGACTCAATTCTATTTGCGGGAGCTTCTTTAACAGCTAATGGTTATGAAAGATGTATCACTTCAAAAGGTGTTATTCTAACAAAGTGCCCGGCAATAAATGAAAATTCTGTTGTAGAGAACCGTATACCGATACAAACAAAAACAGTTCAAAAAATATACTCATTAGCAAACAATAATGGGTTATTCGATAAGGTTATTGATGATTATAAGATTGCCGGAAGTGATGAAACATACTACATCGCACAGAAAAACAACATGTACGGTGTTTTCAACAGTAAATTCGAAACCATTGTTCCTTTTGAATACAACTCAGTAAAGCAATTAGCCTCTAATAACAATTTGTATTTGCAGGTTCAAAAAAATGGAATGTATGGTCTTTTAAATCCTAATGGACAAACTGACATCAACACCGATTATTCGACTATGAATATTGTGAACGCTAACAATATGGATTATGTTATTGTAAAAAGAGATGGGAAAACGTACGTAAAGGATATGATGAACAATGATATTATTGCAAATGGTTACGCAGATATCGTGTATGATAACAATGGGAATTTCGTAATTACGGACAACAACAATATGAGAGGTTTTTACTTTGCGAATAAAAGAATGATTAATCCAAAATACAGCGACGTAAAGATCATAAACCGGGGAAGTAGCTATTTACAAGTGAAGACATCAAATGGAAAAGTCGGTTACATAAATGCTGCAGGTGACGAATTTTTTATCGAATAAAACTCTTGAATTTTTATATCAAAAACTTCACAGCAATGTGGAGTTTTTTTATGGCTAATATTTCTTTTGCCCTAATATTAAATTCTTAACTTCGGCTTCTAAAAAATAGTTAGTTAAACAACTAATCTTGACACAATTAGATATTAAGTCAAATAAATAATCATGAAACGTACAATTAAAAAAGTAGCCGTACTAGGCAGTGGTGTAATGGGTAGTAGAATTGCCTGTCATTTTGCTGGCATCGGTTTGCCGGTATTGTTGTTAGACATTGTGCCAAAAGATCTTCCTGAAGATGCGAAGCTTGCGGAGAAAAATAAAATTGTAAACGATGCATTGGCTGCCGCCATTAAGAGCAACCCATCGCCTGTTTATACAAAAGATGTAATTAAAAAAATTACTACGGGCAACTTCACTGACAATATGAAAGATATTGCTACAGTCGATTGGATCATCGAAGTAGTAGTTGAAAGATTGGACATTAAGCAACTCATTTTTAAAGAAGTAGAAAAGTACCGAAAGCCGGGGACACTGATCACATCAAACACGTCTGGTATTCCCATCCATATGATGGCAGAAGGCAGAAGCGACGATTTCAAAAAGCATTTCTGCGGAACACATTTTTTTAATCCGCCCCGTTATTTAAGGTTATTGGAAATTATTCCAACACCGTTTACAGATCCTGAGATTGTAGATTTTCTGATGAATTACGGAGATCTTTTTCTTGGTAAAACAACGGTCCTTGCAAAAGATACTCCGGCGTTTATAGCTAATCGTGTAGGTGTTTTCAGCATCATGGCTATCCTAAACATCATGGAAAAACTTGGTTTATCTGTAGATGAAGTGGAAGCGCTTACGGGACCAATTATTGGCAGGGCAAAGTCGGCAACTTTCCGAACGGGAGATGTGGTGGGAATAGACACTTTGGTAAAAGTCGCCAAAGGAGTAGCAGAAAATTGTCCAAACGATGAAGCAAAAGCAACGTATAATATTCCTGCATGGTTAGATAAAATGATTGCCAACAATTGGTTGGGTGATAAAACAGGACAAGGGTTTTTCAAGAAAGTAAAATCTGCCGATGGTTCAAAAGATATTCAGGTATTGAACCTTGCAACGCTGGAATATGAAGCCCGCAAAAAACCAAAATTTGCAACAATAGAAGCCGCAAAGCCGATCGAAGATCTAAAGACAAGATTGAAAACATTGGCAGCAGGACAAGACAAGGCAGGTGATTTTTACAGACAGTTTCATTATGCATTGTTCTCTTATATTTCTCACAGAATACCCGAGATAAGCGATGAAATTTATCGTGTAGATGACGGTATGATGGCAGGTTTTGGTTGGGAAATTGGCGCATTTGAAAGTTGGGATGCTCTTGGTGTAGCAAAAACTGTTAAAACTATGAAAGCAGCCGGTTACAGCATTGCAACATGGGTAGATGATATGTTGGCGAAAGATGTAAAATCTTTTTACAAAACTGAAAATGGCAAACGTTATTGTTATGATATAGCCATAGGCGGATATAAATTAATGCCGGGTGGAGAAGCGTTTTTAGTAATGCGTAATTTTGAAAATGAAACGGTTTGGAAAAACAGCGCATGCCGTACCTATCACTTAGGTAATGATGTGTTAGGCTTGGAGTGGTACACCAAAATGGGAAGCATTGGTGGTGAAGTGTTGGAAGGAATTCAAAAATCTATCTGCCTCGCTGAGGAAAAATATAAAGGCTTAGTAATAGCAAATGAAGGAGCGAATTTTAGTGCAGGAGCCAACGTTGCTATGATATTTATGTTGGCATTAGATCAGGATTATGATGAAATAGATATGGCTATTCGCCAGTTTCAAAATACATTGATGCGTGTTCGTTACTCATCTATACCGGTTGTGCTTGCACCGCATGGTTTGGCTCTTGGCGGCGGTTGCGAAATTTGTCTGCATGCAGATAAAATAATTGCTGCTGCAGAAACTTATAGCGGATTGGTTGAAGTTGGTATTGGAGTAATACCAGGCGGTGGCGGCACAAAAGAATTTGTACTTCGTGCAGCAGATGAAATGCATGCAGGTGAACCAGAAACCATTACGCTTCAAAAAAGATTTTTAGAAATAGCCACTGCAAAAGTTTCAACCTCAGCATTTGAAGGATTTGAGAATGGAATTTACCGCAAGGGTATTGATGAAGTAAGCATCAACATTGGGCGCCGCATAGCAGAAGCAAAAAAAGCTGTTATTAATTTGTATGACGATGGCTATGTAATGCCTACGCAACGGACAGATATTAAAGTGCTTGGTCGCACGGGCCTAGGCGCAATGTATGCAGGTATAAACGGAATGCACAAAGGCAAATACGCAACCAATCATGATGTAACGGTGGCAAAAAAATTGGCCTACGTAATGTGCGGCGGCGATCTCAGTGAGCAAACCCTCGTAAGCGAGCAATACCTTTTAAACCTTGAGAGAGAAGCCTTTCTAAGCCTCACAGGCGAAAAGAAAACCCTCGAAAGAATACAGAGTATATTGAAGACAGGCAAGCCATTGAGGAATTAGAATGTTAGATATAAGACACAAGATGTGAGACACAAGACAGAGCATCAGTTCTTTGCTTGTGTCTTTTTTATCTAACAGATTAAGGGATTTATCTTTTTGTCTACTTTATTTCAAACCTTTGTTGTATTAATTCGGTTGTAATAAATCCCATAAGTTTCCATACATATCTTCAAAAACAGCTACTTAACCATAAGCTTGTTCTATAGGTGGTCTTTCAAATTTTACATTTTTGTCGATCATGTTTTTGTAATCGTACCAAAAATCATCAGTAAATAAAAAAGAAAAACCCTGCCTCCTGTTTGATTTCCGATGGTTTGCATCTGTGCCGCCTTTTCAGCTTTTGCAAGCAATAAACCACATTCTGTTCATTTTTTATTTTCGAATATTTTGCTGTCTTCAATTAATTTAAAATCTAATTTTTCTGTATAAAATTTGATTGCTTCGTCATAGTTTTTTACTACCAAGGCAATATGTGCAATTCTTTGTTTCATTAAATTTAAAAATAATATTTTACTGTTCTAGCTGCCGAAAATAATTATTTATCGCCTTCAATAATTTTTTTATTCTGTAACGCAGATGCCCTTAACTCACGTTCCAGCACAAAATTTAGTGATGTTCGCAACACCGCAATTGCTACTAGCTTTCCTATTTCATCCCATGTAGGAGCAATAGCCGTAGCAAGTATATCTGCCCCTAAGAGCAGCTCTAAGGCAACCGTTAACGCACTTCCAAATTGAATGCGTATGTTTTGATTTGTAATTTCAATATTAGGTTTGAAAAGATTAGCTACATACCGATAAAGAAATTGTAAGAGGGCAATACCAATGACAATTGCGGCTAAAATTTCTACAAAGCTGCTTAAATATTTGGTGATGATTTCTGCCCATTCTTTCATTTAATAATTTATAAATGAGTCTCTAAAATAATGCCGCATTATTTCTATAATATGGGTATGCTTAATTTTAAGTACGGCTGTAGTACGGCATGGAATGCCTTGTTAATTTGCGAATGGTGAATATTGCAAAGTTGTTTGTCAGGGAGTGCTCCCCTTTGTATAGGCAACCTAAACTTACAGAGAATAAACTACTGAATACGTGTATCGTTCCTCAAAAACTCCAGCGGCCTTATGACCCTAAAGTGCAAATTATTTCCTTCCGGGGATTTTGCATAGACAACGCTTGCCGAAATTTTATGCATGGCAGAAAGTAAAATACCACCACCCACACCTGTGTGGATGAGGTTTGATTGTTCACCTCTAAGCCACACACGCCCCATATCATACACAGCTAACAAGCCAATTTTTCCAAAGTATTTTTTGGTGTGTATATCTGTTATCCATCGCAATTCGTTTTGATTGTAAAAGCTGCTGTTCCCGTAAAAGCGTCCCTTCTCATAACCACGCACGGTTTGTGTACCTCCCACAAAATTATACTGATAAAATTCTGGCGTACCGGTTAGTGTAGAAGCACCTGCCCTTATGGTAAAACTAAACTTTTGTGTAATCGGTTGATAAAAATTTATTTCAGTTGAGTACCGGGCAAAAGAAAGATTGCTGTTTGTAAAATTATTAATATAAGTAATGTTGGTAAGCCATGCTACACCTTTTACAGGCCATATAGAATCATCTATTTTTTGATAGACATAATCTAACCCGATGCCTCCGAAATTGGAGGTATTATATACAGTAGTTTCTGCGGGGTACACAGATTTATACAGATAATGACTACTGTCTTTTTCCGATTTGATTTTTACCGATTGGAAGAAAGGGGAAATGGAAACTTTATGATAGCGGTTAAATATGCGCTCCGCACCCACCCCGGCTGTTATGAGCGTATTGCTTGTGCGATTATATTTTTTGTCATATATCTTTCCTGGTATTTTAAAGAGCGAATTGTTACCGAGGCCGTAAAAATATGTCCAGTCAGTTTGGTAGTAATTTGCATATAGATTAGTATTCCACTTTCCTAATGTTTCTATGAATGTACCCTGATAACCGGTGATGAAGCTTTTGCGGATTGGATGATATCTTACAACGACAGTCTGCCTGGAATTATAAGGTAATTTATTTTTCTTGTTTAGGAAAGTATAAGAAATACCCACAAATGCAGGCCCAAAGCCGCTTTTATCCGGCTTAAAAAGCTTTGTTATTTCACCACGTGGTGCAGGTCCAACAGTGTCTGTAGGGGTTTCCTGAGCAAAAACTTCATTTGAATTAATTACCAAAACAAACAAGGCGATAAAAACAGAAGACAAAATTATTCCGGATTTTTTAACTTTTTGGAAAATAGAAATTTTCATAATTAAGTCATTTTAATCAAGCTGACAACCTGAACAGTAAATTACATACTAATATTGTTCCAGCATATGCTTTTGATTGTGGGCAGGTGGGTGGCTACTTCTCAGCAACGTTTTCCAAAGGAGGCTCAGTGTTTTTTTATTCATGTACTGCAAGCACCGGCACCTTGCTTTGATAAATCATCTTTTTTGTATGCTGTGTTTTAAATAATTTGGAAAAGAAGCCATGAAACTTAGGCCCGATGATGATCATGTCAATTTGCTGATCTCTTACAAAAAGATTGATGGCTTCATGAAAATCAAACAGACGCATAAAATAAAATTCCGGATGAAACTCACTCAACAATTCTTCCATCTTATCTCTTTCAATTTTGTATCCGGTGGTTAAAGAAATGTAATGTGAATCATCTACGTTTAGTACATGCAGATTAGGTTTAAAATCTGATAGAATTCTTTTTACTGCAAGTAACACAGGCGTCTCTTCTACATACCTCATTTCAGATGCAATAAGTATGTTTGTTGTGCCTGTATATTTTGCATCTGCAGGTACAATCAAAACAGGGCATACATTTTTCTCCGCTATTTTTAAGGTGTTGCTCCCGGAAAACCATTGCGTAATTGCAGACTTGCCCGTAAGGCCCATTACTATCATATAAGCAGCTCTTACGTGTGAATATGCTTCGAGGCTTTCTATGAAATTGCTGCCTGATTCTGAAAACGTTTCGATATTTGCGCAATCAACAGATAACTCAGTTTTTAAACTCTGCAGATAATTGTTTGCTACATCGACGTCTTCAGCTTTTGTATAGAAATGATAGAGCACGAGTGTAATATCTGCTCTGTTTCTATACATGTTTGCAGCGTAATGTGCAGCGTTAAAAGATGTTTCAGAAAAATCTAATGGTACTATTACTATTTTTGACATGTTTTCTTTTTTGTAAACTTAATGACTTTAATTGAAATTCTATGGCCTTGTTAAGTGTATACAATACATCGACCAAGACTGAAGAACATCAATCTAACAATACGCTTTTATCTTTTGAAGCATTGATTAGCATTAGTTGCGGCGGTCTGCATTACTCCTCATAATACTATGCTGTCGTGTTCCCATGAATGCCGGCGGAGGATTTACAATATGCCGAGAGGCAGACCTTGACCAAATATCATATTCACCCTGATAGACATATCTTTGTTTGCTTTGTAGTCTGGCTGTACATTTGCTGCTTCTGAAAGAACAACATGGAAGAACGGGAAGAAATGCTGTGCTGCCATGAGTAAATAATTCACTAACCTTAAATTTAATTTTATGTCAAAAAAGTCAGCTGAACCTAAAAAGAATAAGCCTACTAAAAAGAAAAGCTCAGCCCAAAAGAAAGCGGATCCAAAGAAAAAAGCACGGTAAGCTAAAAATGCCGAAAGCCCGGTTCATAGAGTCGGGCCTTTCAAAATTGTTCTATTTCCTTTTATAAATTACCAATCTACCTGGTTGGTGATTTCATTTTTTACCTGCGGGTATATTTTTCTGTAGAGGTCTTCGAGCACATCTTCTTTGCGGGGGCTATTGTAATTGTTGTTGTTGAGGATTGCCCAATCGTTGTTGCTGAGGGCTCGCCTATCGCCGCTATAGCTGCCGCTTTCCTGCTGCCAACGATAGTTGTTGCTAAAAGTGCGGTAACTGATATTGCGGTTGCTGCGTATGTCTCTAATGTTCATTTCCATGGCGGCGGTTGCATCAAAACTCTGGCGGGTAAGGTTGAGCGTTGCATACACAGTTCTGTAAATTGGCTTGCCGGAAGTATCTCTGCCTTCCTGCACATTTGCACTTACCTGCCGCTGATAATTGTAAGTTATTGGATAAGGAATGCTCATATCCCGAAGGCGAAGATCTACCACCCAATCCGGTTGCACATTATCTCTGCGGGCATCCCAATCTGTATAAAACCTTGCTGCGTAAAGGTTGTAGCCGTTGGTGTTTTGCAACTCTCTAACCAAACTTTCCTGAAAATACTGGTTGCTGTAATTGTAACCGGTATTTCCCCAGCCGCTGTTGAAGAAGTAAGAATTATCTTCTACCCGATTGATGACAATGTTTACAATGGCAGATTCGTACGCCTCCTGCATTTTTATTTTGCTTTCTTTAAAGCCGGGGACATATTTGTCTGTGCGTTTAAATAAAGTGTAGGCCCGCTTTGCATCGTCTCTGTTTTGCTTCGCTAAATAATTTTCTGCAGCGGTGTAAGTAACTTCAGCTGCGGCTTGCTTCGTCTCCAACAATTCTGTACCAAAAGAATGTGGATTCACAATTTTAAAAGCAGCACCGTTATTTAAAATGGCGTTGTAAGCATTTTGCAAAGCGTCATATTCTTTGATGAGTAAATCAAAACGATTAATGTCTTTGCTATTATTGTAGGTTTTTATTTTTGCAAGATGATCGAGCTTTATATTGTTGTACAAAATGGGTAAGGCAGAAAGTGCATCGCCGTCATTTTTATCTTTGGCCAATTTCTTTACCACATCTTGCAATGCACGGTCGGCATCCGTTCTTTGTAAATATGTTTTATTGCTGCCGCAGGATGATAAAATTACAACAGCAATAAGTGGAAGTAAATATCTTTTCATAACAGTGTATTTATAATTCTTCTATTAACAAACCAACATCCAAATCTTTCATCAAAATATTTTGTATATGGTTGTTAACTTAATTTTTGGTGAAATGTAATGGTTACTTTTAACTTTCGAAAAAAACGGCAATGACCAATTTATGAAAATATTACTTTCTACGGTGGCAGTACTTTTTGTATTACACACAACCGCTCAAAACAACAGCAATGTAAAGTTGGTAAACAATTTAAAAAAAGAAGCAGCAGAAAATATACAAAGCGGTTACGATGCCTATAAAAATATAGCTTTAAACATTTGGGGCTATGCAGAAGTGGGGTACAAAGAAGTGAAGAGTTCAGCATTATTGCAGACAACCTTAAAGAACAATGGTTTTACTGTAGAGGCTGGAGTAGCAGGTATTCCCACGGCATTTGTAGCTACTTATGGCACTGGGAAACCTGTAATTGCTGTACTAGCAGAATTTGATGCATTGCCCGGTTTGTCGCAGGATAGTGTGGTTACAAAAACTCCGATTGCAAATAAAACCAGTGCACATGGCTGCGGACATCATTTGTTTGGAACAGGTTCTGTTGCTACAGGTATTGCAATAAAAAACTTATTGGCAGAAGGAAAGATAAAAGGTACCATTAAAGTATTTGGTACGCCCGCAGAAGAAGGTGGCAGCGGTAAAGTTTACATGGTGAGGGAAGGACTTTTTAATGATGTGGACGTAGTGATTCATTGGCATCCAAGCGATAATAATTCTGTTACATACACAAGTGCATTGGCAAATAAATCTGCCAAGTTTAGATTTTACGGTATTGCTGCGCATGCTTCTGCTTCTCCAGAAAAAGGACGTTCTGCACTGGATGGGGTAGAGTCTTTCGATTACATGGTGAATATGATGAGAGAACACATTCCGCAGGAAACACGCATTCATTATGTAATTACAAATGGCGGCAAATCTCCTAATGTTGTGCCCGAATTTGCTGAGGTTTACTACTATGTGAGAAACCCCGAAAGAGCCAATGCAGAAAGTATTTTTGAACGTGTTGTAAAAGCAGCTGAAGGCGCTGCAATGGGTACTGGCACTAAAATGGATTATGAGGTTATTGGCGGTACACATGATCTATTGATAAACAAAACCCTTGCTCAAAATATGCAGACAAATTTTGAAGAGGTGGGTGGTATAAATTACACGCCTGCAGAAATTAAGTTTTCCAAAGAACTGGAAAAATCTTTTTTAAGTGCAGCACCTGGCTATGCTGAAGCAGGAAAAGTAATGCCATTGCACATTGAAAAAAACCAGGGTTCTACTGATGTGGGCGATGTGAGTTATGCAGTACCGACTGTGGGTTTGGAAAGTGCCACATGGGTGCCGGGTACGGCTGCACATAGCTGGCAAGCAGTTGCTTGTGGCGCAACAGATATAGGAATTAAAGGAATGATAGTGGCTGCAAAAACGATGGCAATGACAGCAATTGATTTATTTACCAATCCTGAATTAATCAAAAAGGCTAAAGAGGAATTTGTTATTTCGAAAGGAAATTACAAATACAAAGCATTGTTAGGAGACAGAAAACCAGCATTGAATTACAGAGATTAAAAAGTATTACAGTAGTTTAAATCCCCATTCCATGTTATCTACACGTCATGAAATATTTATAGAAGTTGCCAGTAATTTAAGTTTTACAAAAGCAGGTGAAATATTATTTATTTCGCAACCTGCCATCAGCAAACAAATAAAAGCGTTGGAAGCATATTATAAAACAAATCTGTTTGAAAGAAAAGGTGGGGCAATCAGTCTAACCCATGGCGGTCAATTATTATTAGAGCGATTAAAAGAAGCAAAGAAAATACAGAACCAATTGGAGTTCGAACTCAGCATTTTATCTGATCATTTAAAAGCAAAAGGACAATTAAAACTTGGTGCCAGCACAACTGTAGCACTATACATTATTCCAAAAATATTATCAGCCTTTCACCAAAAATATCCTGACGTAAAAATCAGTTTGCTTAACAGAAATACGGATACCATTACCAAAGCTTTGATAGACCAGGAAATAGATATCGGCATAGTTGAAGGTAAAAAGAAAAACTCTGCAATACTTTATCAGCCTTACATTACAGATGAAGTAGTGGCTGTGTGCAGCGCTAAAAGCCCTATTGCAAAAAAGAAATCTTTAACTATAAAAGAGCTGAAGCATTACCCGATCGTTTTAAGAGAACAAGGCTCGGGTACGCTGGAGGCGTTAAGATACAATCTTGAACAAAACGGTGTGAAAATTTCTGATTTAAAAGTAAGTGTTCGCCTTGCAGGTACAGAAGCTTTAAAGAATTTTTTAAGGGAAGATAATTGCCTCGGCTTTTTACCCAAAGGTTCTATTTTAAAAGAATTACGGGATGGTGATCTGGTAGCCGTGAAAATTGAAAAGTTTAAGATCATTAGAGATTTCTTTTTTATACAGCGCCACGGAACAGATACCAACGAACTAAACAAAACATTTATTAAGTTTTGTAAAAATTATATATAATCCTTGGTTATGTACTATAACTATTTACGTTGTAAAAGTTATACTTGGGAATGTACTTTTGTTAAATGCTTACATTAACAAAACCTTACTCGTACGCAGTGGCGCTCAAATGTTCCAACTGCGATAAAGATTATTCTTTCCATTCTTTAAACAGCTTTGCAGATTGCTGTAACCGTCCACTTGTTGTGGAATACGAAGATGGGATTGACTTTGACAAAGACCAACTTTTGGGTAGAGAACACAACATGTGGCGCTATGCTGAAATGTTACCCGTGCTAAAAGAAGGAAACATTGTGAGCCTTGGTGAAGGCATGACGCCAATTTTTCATTTAAATAAACTTGCGAGTGCTAATGGGTTTACATCCCTTTTAATGAAAGACGAATCCGGCAATCCTACAGGATCTTTTAAAGCCAGAGGCTTAAGTATGGCTGTTTCCAAAGCAAAAGAATTTGGTATTGAGCATTGTATTATACCTACAGCAGGCAATGCCGGCGGGGCTTTAGCGGCTTATTGCGCAAAGGCGGATATTAAATGTACAGTTGTAATGCCAACGCATACACCTAAAATATTTAAACAGGAATGCGAACTGTATGGTGCGGAACTATTGTTGGTAGATGGCTTAATAAATGACTGTGCA
>JANXTN010000132.1 GCA_025352435.1 Ferruginibacter sp.
AAGGAGTATCGGTAACACCATATTCTTTTGATTTGCCTTTACAGGCTGATAAGCAAACAAACATGACGAGGCTATAAAAAGTTAATTTAAAAATGCTGATTTTCTTCATGATTAACGATCCCTAAAATAATTTTTTTTGTACCCTCTGTAAATTCTGAAAAAGCCATAAATAAAACAGATGATGGAAAACAGTTTAATCATTGCAGGATCATACTTGTTTATGAAAGGTGCAGTTTTTGCTGTTGGAAATAAAAAGAACAAACCGGCACAGATAAGAAAAACACCCATTCCATAATTGGTAATGCTTTTCATACGAACAAGCCCTTTATCCCTTTCACTTAATTCTTCTCTGTCAAATTCTTCCAACGCCATAACATGTTTTATTTACGGCAATTTACTAATAAATGGGTAACGTTTATTCCGAAGCAAGAAAGTTAACCGGGATGGTATAATAGACAGACACATTTTCGCCTTTTGTTTTACCGGGTATCCATTGTGGCATTTTCTTAAGCACTCTAATCACTTCATTATTAAAGGCAGTTCCGCCGTCCTGTACCGTTTCAAATCCTTTTAGGTTACCATCATAACCAACAATGAATCTTATCCTTACTTTTATATTTTGACCTTCTTCCAAATCTTGTGGATTTACCAGATTTTTTTCTAGGAATTTTCTAAGCGCCTGCATGCCACCGGGATAAGTGGGCATTACCTCAGCCACTTCATTTGGTGTTACTTTATCAATTACCGGCTTTGCAACTTCCGCACTTCCGTCGCCGGTAGGAGCATCTGGAACTTTAGGAGTTACTTTCAAGGCTTCACCAGGCTTACCAACGACGTTCATAGTATTGATGGCAAGATTCTCTTTCAAATCTTCAAGCGGCGCTACATCATCTTTTGTGATTTGAATGTTAGTTGTAAACTTCTGCGCTGCCTGTGGCACTTTTGGAATTGCTTGTTTTTGTGGCGCAGTTTTTTCTTTTGGTTTTTCTGGCGTTGGATCAAGCTTTACAGGTGGAAGACTTGTAATAACAATCTCTCTTGCTATTAATGGTTGTACAACTTTTTCTTTTTTAATAAAACTGAAGAGCAATAAAATTGAAACTGCAGCAGAAGTTAGCCCCAGAGCCTTATACAGCCTGTTGTTGTAAAACTTTCGCAGAGAGTAAGCACCGTATGCTTTATTGCGGTTTTCAAAAAGAATGTCTAATACATCGGCATTTAAAATTGCATCTGCTTTCATAATAATTTGTTTAAGAAAATAATGATGATAATTTTAAAAAACGGTCGTTTTTAATTAGATGATGATTTGATAAGATTCCATAACCGATAAAATGGGAAAGATGAAAATGATAAAAAGATGAAAAGCGGCAGGATAGAAGTGTAAAGCCCGGTGAAGGTTTGTGCGCAGGCTTTGTGCCGTACTTGCAACGGATAGCCAGGACAGAAGATGATTTGTAACAAATGATCAGCGCCCCAAAACTTTACCACCAACAATTGAATTCTCCCGTTTGTAAAAACCTGCAAGGCCCTTCGTTATTGATAATTATATTTGTGCATGAAGATTTTGATGGTTTGCCTGGCAATATTTGCCGAAGCTCCTTGGCGGAAGGGATACTGCAACATAAAGCAGCTGCGGCAGGATTTAACTGGACGGTTGAAAGCGCCGGAACAAACGGGTTTCATGTAGATGAAGCGCCGCATCATTTAAGCCAAAAAGTAGCTACTCAAAATGGTATAAATATCTGCGAACAAAGAGCCCGAAAATTTGTAGCGAAAGACTTTGAACAATTTGATAAGATTTATGTGATGGCAGAAGACGTGATGAATGATGTGAAAAGAATTGCCGGTAAATATTTTGATGCTGATACAGCAGATTATTTTTTGAATGAATTGAATGCCGGCAAAAACCAAGATGTGCCGGACCCTTGGTATGGTGGAGAGGAAGGATTTGTGGAAGTGTATGATTTAATAGACAAAGCCTGCGATGCCATTATTGCCAAAGAATCTGTAAGGAAAAACTAAAAAGAAAAAATGACTAAACCAAGTCTGCCGCAGGGCACAAGAGATTTTGCCGCTGCTACGGTTTATAAAAGAAATTATATTTTAAATACAATTCGCTCTGTGTTTGAGTTGTATGGTTTTGAACCATTGGAAACGCCTGCCATGGAAAACCTGGAAACGCTTATGGGAAAATATGGCGAAGAGGGTGATAAGTTGATCTTTAAAATACTGAACAATGGACTGAATGATCCAAAAAATATTGAGAAGGCAAATGACGGTTTTGCAAAATTGATGGAGGGAAAAAACACAGCTTCGCTTACTGAACGTGCATTGAAATATGACCTTACCATTCCTTTTGCAAGGTTTGTGGCAATGAATGCCAATACGCTTACCATGCCATATAAGCGTTACCAAATGCAACAGGTGTGGCGGGCAGACAGGCCGCAGAAAGGGCGTTACAGAGAATTTACACAATGTGATGCAGACGTGGTGGGAAGTACAAGTCTTATTAATGAAGTGGAGCTTTGTGGAATATACCACCGCAGTTTTGTGCAGCTTGGTCTGCACAATTATGAACTGAAAATAAACAGCAGAAAGATATTGGCTGCATTAGCAGAAATTACCG
>JANXTN010000166.1 GCA_025352435.1 Ferruginibacter sp.
AGTTCAAATCCTTCCTGCGTCAGTTTATTCTTTAAGAAAATATTATTCGGTGCAGGAAAACCTTTTGGGACGGTAAATGTAATGGGAGTAGGAGAATAGTTTTTTTTACCTGCACTTATCAGCAATAATGCGGTTGTAATAAAAATAAAAAAATATAGAGTGATGTTTATTTTCAATGCCTGGTTATAAATTATTTTTTATTGAAAATATGCCGGAAAAATTATCTGCCACAGTTTTTGCTTTTGTTCCCGGTAGAGCTACCACAGGCATTTCGGCGATTTTTATTTTATTAATGCCATTCCAATATTTATCAATATCAAGTTGAATGACTAATTTCTTTTGTTTTAATAATGCCTGATCATTGATTGGTAAGAAAACTTTTCTCATGGTTTTATTTCCCCCTTTAAAACCACCAATATGATATTCAATTCTTTTTAAATCTGCTGTGGATGCATCAGAACTTCCTTCCAGTTTAAAAAAGATATAACCATTATTCCACGTCCAGAACATATCGTTTAATGGATCTAACGCACCACTCTGTGAACCACTACAATTCAAAATACTATCAACCCCTAATAAAAACGAAATACCTGTTATTTTTTTAGAAGGCGCTTTAATGTAAATGCTGTTTTGCTTTGCTGCATCAATTAAATAAACGCCCGTATTCATTTGCTTTTTATCACCTGTTTTAAACCTCACATTACTCACGTAATATTTTAATTTGCTGATGGTGTACGTTTCACCAAAATCATTTACCAGCTTTCGATTTAAAATACTGTTGCTGTCTTTGCATACAAATTCAAAAGAGATTGGAATAGTAAATGCTTTTTTTTGCGCAGCGCAGCAATTCCAAAAAACTACTCCAAGAATTACCATCCAAAACTTACTCATGATTTGTGAGTTTTTTTCTCCCTTGTTTTATCTCAGCATTTTTCTTTTTGCTTTCCAGTCTTTTTCGCACGACTGCCTTTGGTACTTTGGTTGCTTTTCGTGGTGGTTTTACTATTAATGATTTAGTAACAAGCGCCATTATTTTCTTCTGTACATTTTGTTTGTTGGCAAGCTGTGTTCTTGCAGTCTGACTTTTTACCAATAAAAAACCTTCGCTGTTTATTTTATTTTTAAGTTTTTCACTAATCAATGTTTTTTCTTCCGCAGTTACACAGGTTGAATTTTCTACATGCCAATACCCTTCCACCATGGTCTCTACTTTGTTTACATTTTGCCCGCCCTTGCCACCGCTTCGGGCTGTTTTATATTTTATTTCGTAGATGATATCTGTAATCATGGTATTCAAATTTACTTACAAATGAGTCTTAATTAAAACGATGGTATTATTTATGGGGTTAATATTTCCATAATAAGAAAAAAACAAGCATTTTTGCACCAAACCTTAGCCGTTTTATGTTGAACAATATTTATCAATCACTTACAGATCGCAAGAGCCAAAGCAAGAAGTCATTTGCAGTGCTTATAGATCCTGATAAAGTAAATGATAATAGTGTGCAAGAATTGATTCAACTATCGCTTGATGCTAAAGTTGATTATTTTTTGGTGGGCGGCAGTTTAGTTATTTCCACGTATTTAGATGAATGTGTGCAGCTCATAAAAAGAAGTTGCGATATACCTGTCATACTTTTTCCGGGCAGCCCATCACAGATAAGTAAATATGCAGATGCGCTTTTATATTTAAGTTTAATAAGTGGCCGCAATCCTGAGTTACTTATTGGTCAACATGTGGTTTCTGCACCTTTTGTAAAAAAGAGTGGGTTAGAAATTATGTCTACCGGTTACATGGTTATTGATGGAGGTGCACCCACAACAGTTTCTTACATAAGCAATGCATCTCCACTGCCATCAGACAAAAATGAAATTGCCATGTGTACTGCTATGGCAGGCCAAATGCTTGGCATGAAATTGATTTACATGGATGCAGGAAGTGGTGCAAAAAAAGCTATCTCTGAATCTATGATACAAAAAGTTGCTTCCTGTATTGATGTTCCATTAATTGTAGGTGGCGGTATTACAACTGCTGAAAAAGCCTATCTAAATTGCAAAGCCGGAGCAGATGTAATTGTTGTAGGCAACGCAATAGAGAAAGATGCAAGTCTTATAAAAGAAATTGCATCTGCTATACACAGTACTCCTGTAAAAGCTTCCTGATCTACTTTTTCTCTACCCTTGTCGGTGTGTCTTTACCGCTGATGATTGTTTTGCTGCTTAGCGCAATGGCCTTTACAATTTCTGTCATATTTTCTATGTCAATCGATGCTATATCATCTGTTTGTTTGTGGTACGTAGGTTCATTATCCATTTTAGATGTAGAGATGGTATGCGCCGGAACACCAAGCGCAGCAAGGGTGGCATTGTCACTCCTGTAAAATAAGTTTTCTTTAGGATAAGGATCAGGCTCAAATTTAAATGCAGAGCCCGCTAAGTTGTTCTGTAATATTTTACCAAAATCAGATTTTTCAAAACCTGTAATATAGGCGCTGTTTTTACCCCACTTACTTTCTGTTCCTATCATCTCTAAATTAAACATAGCAACCACCTTATCTGCATCCAGTTGTTTGGAAAAATATTGCGAACCAAAGCCACCGCTTTCTTCAGCAGTAAATGCTACAAATACCAATGTGCGTTCGTTGGTTTTTAATTTTGAAAAATAGTTACCTAGCATCATCATGGCAGTAGTTCCCGCTGCGTCATCATTGGCACCGTTGTAAATAGAATCGCCTGTAGCATTTGGTTTGCCTATGCCCAAATGATCGTAATGCCCTGAGAAAACAACCATCTCATCCTTCTTGCTTTTGCCAGGTAATACCGCTACCACGTTGCTGTAATTCATAGCGGTGATTTTATGTTTTATCTCTATTTCATATTTATCAGCAGCATTGTTTGTCAGTACAAATACTACTGAAAAATCTGTTTTCACTCCATCTCTTTTGTAGCGTCTAAGTTTTTTAAAATCATTTACAAAGAAACTGTTTACCAAAACCAACTGGTTGCTTTTTGCATTTATGATAGCATCTGCACGCTGCAATAAATTTTCAGTGTTACCGATCACCACTTTTTTATAAGAAGAAGTTTCGTTTATTTTAATGAGGGAGTCAGTGGTAATAGCTATCACATTCGCTTCGTCAATTTTCTCTGCATCGATCGTTGCATTGGCAGATAAAAATCTTGTACGGATGTTTGTAAAACTTTGCTTGTAACTATTTAACCCCGGTAAATATTTCAACCCCGAGCTTTTAAATTCATTGGCAATAAAATCTGCCGCCTTATCTATTTCCGGCGTGCCCGGCTTTCTGCCTTTCAACTCATCCGAAGCAAGAAAAGTTTCTATGCGCAGCGCTTCTTTAGCTGTTATTATCTTATTTACATCCTGTGCAAATGTGCCCAAAGTTGTAAAAATCAAAACTAGTATTGCCAATGTTTTTTTCATAAAAATTTTATTATATACCTATTTATTACATTATACTTTGAATCTGTTTGGCTCCACTTCAATCTTGAACCCTCAACCTTCAACCTTAACCCTTCAACTTTTATAAACTCATCATCTCCTTAAAGCGCACTGCTTGCCTTCTGCTCACTTCAATTTTCTCACCACCTTTTAAGTCAATCAACAATCCACCATTGAAAAAAGTTTCTACTTTTTCAATCATGCGTAAGTTAATGATGTGCTTTCTGTTTGCTCTAAAAAATACTTTCTCGTCTAGTCTTTCTTCCAGCGCATTAAGCGATTTTAAAATGAGTGGTTTGTTACTACCGAAAAATACTTTTGCATAATTGCCCACACTTTCAAACAAACGAACATCTGTAAGTTTCACAAACCAGCAGCGTTCGCCATCTTTCACAAATACCTGGTCGTGCTCTCGTAGAATACCTCTGTTCACACCGCTTAAAGATGTAGCCATTTCTTTCTCTTCTGCAAGTTGCAGTTTATGCAATGCATCAGCCAATCTCTTAGGCTCCACAGGCTTCATTAAATAATCCAGTGCATTCACCTCAAAGGCTTTCAGCGCAAATTCATCATATGCAGTTGTAAAAATTACATGCGGTGCTCTGTCCAGTTCCTGCAGCATATCAAATCCGGTTTTGCCAGGCATTTGTATATCAAGAAAAATCAAATCCGGCATTAAACTTTCTATCTTTTCTATACCTTCCTTCGCATTTGCAGCTTCTCCAATAATTTCTATTTCTGCGAAATCATTGAGCAGTTTTCTCAGTTCATTTCTGGCAAGTCGCTCATCATCTATAATTATTGCTTTGTACATAACTAGTAGGTTTTGGGTTGTTATAAAATTTCAGCAACAGGCATTATTATTTTAGATTCTACCATGTTACCGTCAATATTTTTTATTTCAAACTGTGCTTTCTTATTGTACAATAAATTCAGTCTTTCTTGTGTACTTTTTATACCAAATCCTGCAGGTGTAAGTATTTCTACCGATTTTAATCTACCTGTATTTTGTACAGTAAGCTCATGGTGATTATCTACAAACTTTGAGCATATCTGTATTATGCCGCCATCTATATCCTTGCTTATGCCGTGCTTAATAGCATTCTCAACAAGCGTCTGCAACATCATGGGAGGTATCTGTTGCGCAAGTGTATCTTCATCAATATTAAACTTTACTTTTAGTCTTTCTTCAAAACGCATTTGTTCCAGCGCAAGATAATCACTCACAATATCAAGCTCCTGCTGCAGTGGTACCGTCTCCTGTTTTTCTGCCTGCAGGCTGCTTCGCAAAATATTACTAAGCTCTGTAATTGCCGTTCTTGCTCTCGGTGGGTTTTCATCTACCAATGCACGAATACTGTTTAAGGCATTAAAAATAAAATGCGGATTGATGTGAGATTTTATCGTCTTTAATTCCAGCGATTTCACCATCCCCTCCAGCCTCAGTTTATCCAATTGATCTTTTCTGTTTTTATCTATATAATGCCACACTACATAAATGAGCAACCATATAGAAAGTAGAATAATATTAAAAACCATCCCACCAAAGTTTCTACCCTTGCGTTGTTCTTCAAATTTCCAGTTGTTGTTTTTATCTCTGTACCAGCCGGTCGCTTTTTTTATTTTTAGTACAGCGGTATATTTTGTTGAGTCAAGCTTGCCATTATTTTCGTACAAATAATAATCTGTACCGGCCACACGGTTATCTTTCTCCATCAAAATCGCTTTGGACTTGCGCTCATTTATTTCAAATTTTTCATACGTCGTACCAGGAATCTCTATCAATATTTCTGAAGCGTAAAAAGATAATATTGCTGTTATAAAAATGCTTGCAATAAAAGTTATAAATGTTTTTTCAGGAGAAAAGCTTAGCCACTCCAGCTTTTTTAAAACAGTTCTTAGTCCATGCGTAACGGCAACAAAGCAGAAAAAATCTACAAACAGCGAATAGAAAAACAGGTTCCTTTTTATCTCAGGTGTAAGTATAGATTCCGGTGCAAACTGGTAAGCCACAAAAACCTGCAGTAGCAGCCAACCTCCCCATCCTGCTATCTGACAAATCCAATATCTGGTCCTTCTTTTCATGTGTCACAAATGTAAATTGTATGCCCTGTAATTTAGTTTCCTACTTTTACTACTGGCAATATAAAAGTTTAAAAGGCTACGGATGTTTATTTATAGCCATTGCTTTTCTTATCAATTTTATTATTCGCTATTTTTACAACATGGCCAATCCCAATTTAAACAGCGATGCAAATAAGCAGACCGATGTAGAGAAAGAGTTTGAGAACAACATCCGTCCAAGCGAAATTTCAGACTTTGCAGGTCAGCCGCAAACAATAGAGAACCTCCGCATTTTTATAAAAGCTGCGAAGCTTCGTGGCGAAGCATTAGATCATATTTTATTTCATGGCCCGCCGGGTTTAGGTAAAACTACCCTTAGCAGAATTGTAGCCAATGAGTTAAACGTAAGTATAAAAGAAACCAGCGGACCGGTTATAGAAAAGCCCGGTGATCTTGCGGGTCTCCTCACAAATCTGGAAACAAACGACGTACTTTTTATAGATGAAATTCATCGTCTCAGCAATGTGGTGGAAGAATATTTATATGCCGCCATGGAAGATTATCGCATAGATATTATGATAGATAGTGGCCCTGCAGCAAGAAGCATTCAGATAGACATCAATCCATTTACACTCATAGGAGCCACTACCCGCAGCGGTTTGCTCACGGCGCCGTTGCTCTCCCGTTTTGGTATAAAAAGCCGGTTGGAATATTACGATGCAGCCACATTAAAAAATATTTTGCAACGCAGCGCAGGCATTCTGCAAACCAAAATTACCAGCGATGCCGCTGCAGAAATTGCCGGCCGTAGCCGGGGCACGCCCCGTATTGCAAATGGCTTACTAAGGCGTGTGCGTGACTTTGCACAGGTACTTGGCAATGGCGTGATAGATATGAACATCACTGAGCATGCACTCAATGCGCTCAATGTAGATGCGTATGGGTTAGATGAAATGGACAACCGAATTCTCAGCACCATCATAGATAAATTTAAAGGCGGCCCCGTTGGCATTACCACCATTGCAACCGCAGTAGGCGAGGAGCCCGGCACGCTCGAAGAAGTGTACGAAC